>DASSYY010000293.1:0-2446 GCA_035703025.1 Gemmatimonadales bacterium
CGGAGGTACGCGGCGTCGTGATCGCGCTGAACGACGTCACCGACGTCTCCCGGGCCGAGCGGGTGCTGGCTTGGGGTGAGATGGCGAGACAGGTGGCGCACGAGATCAAGAACCCGCTGACCCCCATGCGACTCGGGCTCCAGCACCTGCGGCGCGTATATCGCGATCGCCGCCCCGATTTCGACCGCACTCTCGAGGACACGGCGGACCGGATGCTGGCGGAGATCGACCGGCTGGACACGATCGCCCGGGCGTTCAGCCGGTTCGCCGCCCCGGCCGACGACGAGCAGCCGCTCGACCGGATCGATCTCGGCATCGTGGTGGGGGAGGTGATCCAGCTCTACCGCCTGGCCGAGGAGGGGTGTGCGGTGCGCCTCACCTGTCTGCCGGGTGCCACCGGCGCAGCGCGCGCCGATGAGGTCAAGGAAGTGGTGGTCAACCTGCTCGAGAACGCCCGGACCGCCGACGCGCGGGTGGTCGATGTGACGGTAGGACCGGGCCGGATCGAGGTGATGGACGACGGCTCCGGGATTCCGGCCGAGCTCCTGCCGCGGATCTTCGAGCCGCGCTTCTCGACCACCACCAGCGGCTCGGGTCTCGGGCTCGCGATCGTCCGGCGGCTCGTGGAGGGCTGGGGCGGCAGGATCGACGTGGAGAGCGAGGTCGGGCGGGGGACGCGAATTGTGGTTCACGTGCCGCAGTAGGCGGGATCACCTGCGAGTCACCCCGAGCGCAGCGAAGGGGGCATGCCCGGAAGCATGCCCCCTTCGCTGCGCTCAGGGTGACTTCCCAGCGGAAACGAACCGGGCCGGACTAGCGAATCCGTCCGCTCAGCTGCATGTGCATGGCCGCGGTGAGCGCGTCGTCCTGCGTCGGGGCGCCCCGGATGACTGTAAGCGCGGCCTGGAGCTGGCGATCGTTCCTCGCCTTGCGACGGAGCAGGGAGTCGCTGCCGAAGAACGCCCGGGCGAGCTCGTTCTCCAATTGCTCCTCCACGAATCCCCCCGCCAGATCGTAGGTGGCCCGGTCGAGCCGCACGCCGGCCTCCGACATCCGGGCGAACAGCGTGTCCCGCCGCTCGGGCGTCATCGGGGCGGAGTCGGTTTGCGTGACCTGTCCGGCCCGGAGCTCGGCGGCGTAGCCCGCGAGCACGTCGCGGAAGCGGTTCATATCCTCGCCCAGCCGAGCGGCCAGCAGCCGCTCACCGTCCGAGCGAGGCATGGCGCGCACGAGCAGGTCCGGCAGGATGCCGCTCGCGTCGGGCACCACCCGGCCGCGGCTGCTGTAGAACACCCGTGGCCGGATCGAGAGGATCCGGTTGCCGGCCGCGCCCGCCGTGTCCGCGCGCGGCCGCTGGACGGTCCGGCCGCTCGGCGTGAACCAGCGTGCCGTAGTCAGCTTGATGGCGACGTCCTCGCCGATCGGATAGGTGGTCTGGAGCACGCCCTTGCCGTACGTGGCCGTGCCGACGACCACCGCCCGGTCGTGGTCCTGGAGCGCGCCGGCCACCAGCTCGGCCGAGCTCGCTGTCCCCCGATTCACGAGGACCGCAAGACGCAGATCGCCCCAGTTGCCCGGCGCCTCGGCCAGGTAGGTCTTGGTTCGCGAGGCCGACCGGCCGACAGACGTCGCCACGGTGTCGCCCGCCTCGAGGAACAGTCCGGCCACCGACACCCCTTCGCGGATGAGCCCGCCCGGATTCGACCGGAGGTCGAGCACGAGCGACGTCACCCCTTGCGCCACCAGGGTGTCGACGGCCGCCCGCAGCTCCTCCGCGGCTCCCTGGCTCATGCGGCGAAGCACGATGTAGCCGACCCCGTCGGCCAGCAGCACGCCGCGCGAGGCAGCCGGCACGTGGATTTCCGTCCGGGTGAAGCGGCGCACCACCGGCTCCGGCGCGCCGCGCGGCTTGACTACCATGGTGACGGTGGGGCCCGACGTCCGGCGGAGCGCCTCGTCCAACCGCTCGGACGACCAGCCGCGGGTATTCTGGCCGTTGATGCTCAGAACCTCGTCGCCCGGCGCGATCACGTTGCCGCCGGTCCGACCCTCCCAGCCCGACTCCGACGGCCCGCGCTCCAGATCGACCTCGGTCCCGGCCATTTGGCGCTGGTACTCGCGGTACGAGTCCTTGACCAGCAGCTCGGCATAGGGGTCGTGCAACGAGCCCACCAGTGCGTCGGCGGCCCGCTGATACAGGTCGCCCTCGCCGAGCGAGTCGATGTAGTGTCGGTTGATGGCGCCGACGACGCCCTCGAACAGCCGAGCCTGTTGATAGACTCCACCTTCGGCGGCCGGACGCGGTCGGAGGAGCCACCCGCCGCTCAGGAAGGTGAGGACTAGGATGGAGGCCAGCGCAGCCCAACGAGCTCGAGGAAAAGTTCTCATCATCGCGTATGCTCCCGCACAATGCGAGAAGGTCTGCCGGATGCAGCAATAGCGGAGG
>DASSYY010000417.1:0-3046 GCA_035703025.1 Gemmatimonadales bacterium
GGGCACCGCGGCCGGCCCCCTCGGGATCGAGAACTCGCTGGCCTGGCGGACCTCGGAGTGGACGCTCCAAGAAGCGGCGACGATCGCCATCCCCTACTTCGACGGCAACCGGCGCCCGATGCCCTACGTCCTGCTGAAGCACAACGAGTCGGGCCGCTACGCCTGGTTCGCGAACTTCCACAACCCGGCGACGAACCCGAAGCGCGGCAACAACGACCGGTGGCGGGCGATCGCGACGACCATCGAGATCGAGCTCGCCCAGCGGCTGCGGGCCGAGACCGGCTACCCGGTCTTCATCACCGGCGACATGAACGAGCGCGAGGAGTACTTCTGCCGGCTGACCGGCGGCGCGGCGATGATCGCGGCGAACGGGGGCAGCAACATCGGCGGCGCGTGCAACCCGCCGCCGTACCCGATGCCGGTGGACTGGATCTTCGGGTCCGACATGGTGACGTTCGCCAGCTACTACCGCGACGAGAGCCCCTACGTGCGGCGTACGACGGACCACCCGATGATCGTCGCGCAGGCCATCCTCGACGAGCGGGACGGCGCCCCCGCGCCCGCCGACGAACCGGCCGACTGACTCAGCAGGCGACGCAGGGGGCCGGGGCCCGGCGGGAGCGCCGCGGCCGCACCAGGTTCCGCAGCAGCGCCGGCGGGAGCTGGGCCGCCGCGATCGCACTGAGGGCCAGCATGAACCCGGCGACCTGCCACGGGGTCAGGGTCTCCCCCGCCACCAGCCAGCCCAGGAAGGTCGCCACCGCGGGGGACAGGAGCGGCAGGAACGACACCGCGCCGATCGGCAGCCTGGCGACCCCGTCGAACCAGAGCGCGTAGGCCAGCAGGGTCCCCACGAGGCCGAGCCACAGGTAGCCGCTCACCGCCGCCCCGTCCAGGACCGGCGGCCGGCCCTCGACCACTACGGCCAGGGGCGCGAGCAGCAGACCGCCCGCGCTCAGCTGCCAGCCGGCGAACGCCAGCGAACCCACGGGCCGGCCCCACCGGCGGGTGAGGACCACCCCCATCGCCATCGCGAGCACGGCGGCGATCCCCGCGGCGAGACCGCCTCCGTCCAGGCGCGCGTCCGCGGTGAGCGCCATCAGCGCCACTCCGAGCAGTCCGGCCATGGCCCAGCCGAGCCGCCACCACGACGGAGCCTCCCGGAGCAGCAGGAAGGCAAGCCCGGCGACCAGGAGCGGCGAGATGCCGCCCAGGGTGGACCCGACACCCC
Source organism: Gemmatimonadales bacterium (assembly GCA_035703025.1). Taxonomy (GTDB): domain Bacteria; phylum Gemmatimonadota; class Gemmatimonadetes; order Gemmatimonadales; family GWC2-71-9; genus CAVVWJ01. Next base: position 1,232 of record DASSYY010000417.1, read on the forward strand.
CGGGCAGCCGGTAGGCGGCCGTGAAGAGCAGCGCGAAGAACGCGCCGATGTTGAGGGTGCCGAGCACCGCGGCCCGCCACCACCAGTGCCCGTGCGGAAGCTGCCGAGCGGCCGCGACGGCGACGAGCCCGGCCGGCAGCGCGCGCAGCGCGGCGCCGAAGAGCGGCCGGTCCGGGGGCAGCAGCTCGGTGCTGACGGCGTACGACGTGCCCCACACCAGGGGCGCGACCGAGGTGAGCAGGGTGAGCCTGACCAGCGACTCCGATGCAGCCATCGCCGTAACCTTTCAATATTGAAGTGTTCAATATTGAAAGAGTCTCACTCTGATAGCGTGTCGTCAAACATTTCAATGTTGAGGGGTATAGACCATGCAGGACGCCGTTGACCGCCTCCTCGCCCAGTGGCACGGGGAGCGACCGGACGTGGACGTCTCCCCGATCGGGGTGGTCGGGCGGCTGTCCCGGGCGGCGCGCGTCCTGGAGCGCGGCCTGGCCCGGGAGTTCGGGCGGCACGGGTTGCAGGGGTGGGAGTTCGACATCCTCGCCACGCTGCGGCGGTCCGGGGCGCCCTACGAGCTCACGGCGGGCGCTCTGGCGGGCTCGGCGATGGTGACCTCCGGCGCGATCACCAACCGAATCGACCGACTGGTCGCGCGGGGGCTGGTGACCCGCGAGGTGGACCCGGAGAACCGTCGCAGCGTACGGATCGGCCTGACCCCGCAGGGTCGGCGGCTGGTCGACGACGTGCTCCCGCTCCACGTGGCCAACGAGGCCTCGTTGCTGGAGCCGCTCAGCCCCGCCGAGCAGCAGCGACTCGCCGCGCTGCTGCGCAAGCTCCTCGCCGCGCACGAGCAGGGGCCGGCCCGGGACTGAGCCCGCCCCTGCTCCTACGGGGTCCGGGGGTCAGCGACCGAGGAGCCGGCCGAGGAAGCCACCCTGCGAGCTCGCGGAGTCGGCGCTGCAGGCGCAGCGCTGCGACGACGGGACGCCCGCCATCACCTGGTCGACGTGCTGGCCACAGCCGGACCACGTCGTCTTCGAGCACTGGCGACACTTCACCTGACGGCACATGCGGGGTTTCCCTTCGGTCCTACGACTACGTTCGCCATACGATACCCCAGGGGGTATGAGAACCCAAGCTTGAGGCATCACCGGAGGAGCCGCTGGCGTTCTCCTCGTCACCGCTGAGGCGGCGGGTGGGGCCCCTGCGGCCGACGGGATCCAGGCGGTTTCGGGAGCCGGCGTCTACCAGGCCGCATCGCTGAGGTTCATCGAGTCCACGCCTGGCCGGGCGAGCGGGTATCGGGTACGGATCGACTACTCGGATCCCGATGACCCCGGGGCGAAGCCGCCGTCGGTGCGTGAGGTCGTCGAGGTATTCGCGCGAGGCGCCCGGATCGACACCAGTGCCCCGGCCCGTTGCGCAGCGAGCGATGCCGAGCTCACCCTCGAGGGCCGGACGGCGTGTCCGGCGGGCAGCATCGTCGGCACCGGTTTCATCAGACTCGACACCGGCGCCCCGGGACCCGGACGCTACCTGAGGGAGGACGTCACCTTCCTCAACAACACCAACCAGCTGATCTATCTCACCCAGGACCGTGCGACCGGCGGCCGAACGGTGGTTCGTGCCGAGGTGCGTGGGAATCGCGTGGTCACCGAGGCGCCGCTCCTGCCGGGCGCAGGCCCGGATGGGACCGCGATCGACGTGGTGCGCGGTGACTTCCCCAGGCTGGTGCGGATCAGAGACGGGATCCGACGCGCCTACGTCACGACGCCAGAAGACTGCACCCGAGGCTTCTGGACCAACAGGATCCGG
>DASSYY010000063.1:0-12412 GCA_035703025.1 Gemmatimonadales bacterium
GAAGGCACGAAGGACCACGAAGCCACCCTCCCTCCACAAGAAGCTGTTGATGGGGAGGCGGTCGGGCTTCGTGGTCCTTCGTGGCCTTCGTGCCTTCGTGGTGAGTAGCTAAAGGATCCAGCCCACAGGCCGGCCCCAGCTTCGAGCCTACTGCCGCAGGAACTGCCGCAGCACCCGCTGCAGGATCCCCCCGTGCCGGTAGTAATCCAGCTCCACCGCCGAGTTGAGCCGGACGACCGCCTGGAACACGGTCTCCCTGCCCGATTCGCCGCGGGCCGTCACGGTGACCGTCCCTCCTGGCACCAGCCCCGTGGCGATCCCGGTGATGCTGATCGTCTCGGTTCCCGTGAGCCCCAATGACCGCCGGTCCGTTCCGGCCTGATACGCCAGGGGCAGCACGCCCATCCCCACCAGGTTGCTCCGGTGGATGCGCTCGTAGCTTTCGGCGATGATCGCCTTGACGCCCAGCAGGGCGGGGCCCTTGGCGGCCCAGTCGCGGCTGGACCCGGTACCGTACTCCTTGCCGGTCAGGATGACGAGCGGCGTGCCCGCGGCCTGGTACCGCATCGCCGCGTCGTAGATCGACACCACCTCGCCGGTCGGGAAGTGGAGCGTCCAGTTGCCCTCCTTCCCCGGCACGAGCGCGTTCGCGATCCGCACGTTGCCGAAGGTGCCGCGCATCATCACCTCGTGGTTCCCCCGGCGCGACCCGAAGGTGTTCCAGTCGACCTGCTCCACGCCGTGCTCCCGGAGGTAACGGGCGGCCGGGCCGTTCTTGGGGATCGAGCCCGCCGGAGAGATGTGGTCGGTGGTCACCGAGTCGCCCAGGACCGCGAGGACCCGCGCGTCGACGATGTCGCGCAGCGGCCCCGGTTCGGCCGGCAGGTCGGTGAAGAAGGGCGGCTCCTGCACGTAGGTCGAGCCCTGATCCCAGGCATACCGACTCCCGTCCGGGACCTTGAGCGCCTTCCAGGTCTCGTCGCCCTCAAACACCGACCCGTAGCGCCGCTCGAACAGCTCCGGCTTGAGCGAGCTCGTCATGGCGTCGCGCAGCTCTTCGGGGGAGGGCCAGAGGTCCTTCAGATAGACCGGCCGGCCGTTCGCGCCCGTGCCGAGCGGCTCTCGGCTGAGGTCGATGTCCACCCGGCCGGCGAGGGCGAACGCGACCACCAGCATCGGCGAGGCCAGGTAGTTGGCTCGCACCTGCGGGTGTACCCGCGCCTCGAAGTTCCGGTTGCCGCTCAACACCGCGGCGGTGACCAGCGAGTGCTCGTCGATGAGCGCTCCGATCACGTCCGGCAGCGGGCCGCTGTTGCCGATGCAGGTGGTACAGCCGTAGCCCACCGTGTTGAAGCGGAGCTTCTCCAGATACGGCAGCAGGCCCGACCCCTCCAGATAGTCGGTCACGACCCGTGATCCCGGGGCCAGGCTGGTCTTGACCCAGGGCTGGGTCGTGAGGCCGCGCTCCACGGCCTTCTTCGCCACCAGGCCCGCGCCGATCATGACCGACGGGTTGGAGGTGTTGGTGCAGCTCGTGATGGCCGCGATGACGACCGCGCCGTCGTGCAGCGTGATGTCGGAGCCGTCGAGCGTCCCGCGCACGACCGGCGGGGCGTCGGGATCGGCCGCCGCCACCGCCGAGGTGTGCTCGGCCGCGCCGTGGTCGCCGATGGTGACGTTGGCGCCGCCCTCGCCCATCCAGCGCGAGTACGCGCTCTCGGCCAGCTCCTTCCGGGCCGCCGGCACGGTGGCGCTCATCAGGCTCGGCAGGTTGACGATGAAGTTGCGCTTGAGCTGCGTGAGCGGCACCAGGTCCTGGGGCCGCTTGGGGCCGGCCAGGCTGGGGGTGACCGTGCTCAGATCGAGCTCGATCGTCGCGTTGAATTCGGGATCGGGCGTGGCGTCGGTGCGGAAGAGTCCCTGCTCCTTGGTATAGCGCTCAACCCGCTCGCACACGGCGGCCCCGCGCCCGGTCCGCTCGAGGTAGCGCACCGTCTCGGCGTCGACCGGGAAGAATCCCATCGTGGCGCCGTACTCGGGTGCCATGTTCGCGATGGTGGCGCGGTCCGCCAGGGAGAGAGCGCTCAGACCCGGCCCGTAGAACTCCACGAACTTGTCGACCACGCCCTTCTTCCGCAGCATCTGCGTGACCGTCAGCACCAGGTCGGTGGCCGTGGTCCCGAGCGGGAGCTGCCCCACCAGCTTCATCCCGATGACCTCGGGGATGAGCATGAAGTAGGGCTGGCCCAGCATGACCGCTTCCGCCTCGATGCCGCCGACGCCCCAGCCGACCACCCCGAGCCCGTTGATCATGGTCGTATGGGAATCGGTGCCGACGAGCGTGTCGGGATAGGCCGTGAGCTCCCCGAACTGCGGCCGGAGCTGCACCACGGGCGCGAGGTATTCGAGGTTCACCTGGTGGACGATGCCGGTGCCGGGCGGGACGACCCGGAAGTTGTCGAACGCCCGCTGGGCGAACTTGAGCAGCTGGTACCGCTCCAGGTTCCGCTCGAACTCCAGCTCCACGTTGAGCTTGAGGGAGCGCTCCGAGCCGTACGAGTCGACCTGCACCGAGTGGTCGATGACCAGGTCGCAGGGTACGACCGGATTGATGCGGTTCGGATCCCCCTGCATCCGTCCCATGGCGTCGCGCATGGCGGCGAGGTCCACAACGCACGGCACGCCGGTGAAGTCCTGGAGCACGACGCGGGCCGGCATGAACGGCACCTCGCCGCGGCTGGTGCTCTTGGAGCTCCACCCGGCCAGATCCCGCACGTGCGCGTCGGTGACGAAGCCTCGGCCGGCGTGCCGGAGCGCGTTCTCCAGCAGCACCCGGATGGAGAAGGGGAGCCGGTCGAGGTCGGCGAGCCCCTGGCGGGCCAGCTCGGCGAGGCGGTAGACGACCGCGGTCTCGCTGCCAAGACGGAGCGAGGCGCGGGCGCCGAAGGGGTTGGTGGCGTCGGTCGGCATGGGTCGTCGAGGTTGAAGTCTCGGGCAATATACTATCCATTCACACCACCTTGCCCGGAGCCCGAATGCCGACCCCAGTGCCCTACGCCATCACCCGCCAGGACGACGGCCTGCTCATCGAGTGGGAGCAGGACGGGCACCGCGGGCTCTATCCCGCGCGGGCCCTGCGACTCGCCTGCCGCTGCGCGGCATGCGTCGAAGAGATGTCCGGGCGGCCCCTGCTCGATCCTGCCCGGGTCCCCGACGACATCCGCCCGGTGTCGGTGGCCCTCGTGGGGGGCTACGGGCTTCGGGTCCAGTGGAGCGACGGGCACGGCACCGGCATCTACACCTTCGAGCGACTGCTCGCCACCTGTCCCTGCGAGCGCTGCCGGCCGAGGTGACCGCCGACACATCCCGGCTCCCTGGCCGGACCCACTCTGGAGGCTCGCGCAGGCAGATCGTCACCGGAGTCCGGGGGGCAGCAATGGATGTGAACGACCATTCGACGCTTCGCGAGGGGGCCGTCACCGGCGCGATCGGCGCGCTGATCGTCGCGGTGTGGTATCTGATCGTGGATACGGCCGGCGGGCAGCCGTTCCATACGCCCAATGTGCTCGGCAAGATCTTCTTCCGCGGCGACCTGACGCCCGGCGTTCGCCGGATCGTGCCTCACGTCGTCCTGGGGTACACCGCCGTCCATTTCCTGACTTTCGTGCTGATGGGTATGGGGCTCACCCTGCTGGTGCACCTGGCCTCGCGCAACATCTCTCTCCGGATGGGTGTCTGGCTCGGCCTGGTGGTCGCATTCGCGCTCTTCGCCGGGCTGACCTACATGCTGGGGGCCGCCACGGGCGAGCGGCTCTCGCCGTGGTCGGTGATCAGCGGCAGCCTGCTCGGCGTGCTGGGCATGGGGGGGTACCTGTGGCGGCGGCATCCCCGGCTGGTGCGCTCGTTCGACGAGGCGCCGTTGGGAGCGGAAGGGAAGGCGCCGCCGCACCCGCCGCGGGCCGCCTAGCCGAACGCGGCGGGCGCCGGCGGGGGTGGCCGGGAGGGAGGTGCCTTGCGTCCGGCCGGTCCGGGACCCACTGTGAAGGGACACCGCGGTGACATCCCGCCGCGCGCGCCCCCTCGTTTCGGCTGGAGGACCTCATGCCGGACAACCGTCACTCGATCGTGGGCGAGGGCACTGACGTCGGGCTCATCGGCGGATTGGCCGTGGCCGCCTGGTTCCTGGTGCTCGACACCCTCGCCGGTCACCCCTTTCAGACCCCGAGCCTGCTGGGCCAGATGGTCATCTTCGGCGACCGTACGCCGGACCCGACGCAGCTTGCCTTCGGTGCCATTCTGCTCTATACCGCGTTCCACTTCATCGTCTTCGCCCTCTTCGGCATGGGCCTCGTGGCGCTGGTGCACTGGGGCATCGGCAACCCCGTCGTCCGCTATGCGCTGCTCCCGGTCTTCCTGGTGTTCGAGATCCTGTTCTACGGGTTTCTCATGATCCTGTCGGAGCGGACGCACGAGATGTTCCCGTTCTGGGCGGTCATCAGCGCCAATACCCTGGCCGCCGTCTGCATGGCCGCCTATCTCTGGCGCCGCCACCCGGCCTTCCGGGACTCCATCCACGACACGCCGCTCGGCGCCGCGCCACTGCACTGACAGCCGCGAACGCCGGTGGGCGGGAGGCCTCGGGGGCCTCCCGCGCCGGCCGCCGGTGCCGGGCTGGTTTCACCTTTCCTACCGTACAGGTATAGCTTCCTCGCTCACCATCATCGGCCGGGGCCTGTGCGTCTTCGCCCGCTCTCCGTCGGGTTCGTGGTTCTCCTGCTCATCACCGTCGTGGCGCCCCTTCGGGCCCAGTTGGAGCCGCCCTCCACCGGCGGAGTGGTGGCGCTCGACCGCGAGCTCCGGATGCTGGGCGGGACCAAGCGGGTGCTCATGATCGGGGCCCACCCGGACGACGAGGACACCGAGCTGCTCACGGTGTTGGTGCGGGGTCTGGGTGCGGAGGCGGCCTACCTCTCGCTCAACCGCGGAGAGGGCGGGCAGAACCTCATCGGTCCGGAGCTCGGGCCCGCGCTCGGACTCCTCCGCACCGAGGAGCTGCTCGCCGCCCGGCGGCTCGACGGAGCCCGGCAGTACTTCACCCGCGCCTACGACTTCGGCTATTCCAAGTCGCTTGACGAGACCTGGCACCATTGGCCGCGCGACACGGTACTCAAGGACGTCGTCCGCATCGTTCGGCGCTTCCGGCCGCAGGTCATCGTGTCGGTGTTCAGCGGGACGCCGCGCGACGGCCATGGGCAGCACCAGGCCGCGGGCTGGGCGGCACGCGAAGCGTTCATCGCCGCGGGCGACGCCCGGCGGTTTCCCGAGCTCGCGCGCGAGGAGGGGCTCGCGCCCTGGACGCCGCAGAAGCTCTATCGCAGCACGTGGTTCGACACCGCCGCGACGACCCTCACGCTCCAGGGCGGCGGGCTCGACCGGGCAGCGGGTCTGTCCTACCACCAGATTGCGATGGCCGGCCGGAGCCTGCACCGCTCGCAGGACATGGGGCGGATCCAGGGGCTGGGTCCGTCCAAGGTTCGACTGGCGCTGCTGGAGGACCGGACCGGGCGGGGGACCGACGGTCTGTTTGGCGGGGTCGATACGACCGCACCCGCGGCGGGTCCCTCACCTCCGTCCGGGGCCGACCTGGCCGGCCTGGTGGCGCTCCGAAGCCGGTGGAAGCTGGCGACGGTGCCGGCCGACCGTCTGGCGCATCTCGACCGCGCCATCGTGGCGGCGGCGGGGGTGGTCTGCGACGCCCGGAGCGACGACGACCGTGTAGTGCCGGGCCAGCGGTTGCTCGTGACGCTCGAGTGCTGGAACACCGGGGCGGTTCCACACCGGGTCACTGCCGAGCTGCGTGGCGGGCGAGGCATCCGACCCGACAGCGGGGCCGTCACGCTCGAGCTCGAGCCGGGAGCGCTGGTGCAGCGGCCCGTCACGGCGACGGTCGCGGCCGACGCGCCACTCACCACGCCCTACTTCCACCTCGGTGCGGCCGAGCCGGCCCTGTACGACTGGAGCGGTGCGGCGCCGGCCGAGCGGGGCGAGCCGTTCGGCGCTCCCGAGCTGACGGGGGCGTTTCAGATCGACGGCGGTGCTCGAACCGAGCGTGAGGTGACGCTCCGGCTCAACGACCAGGCGCGGGGCGAGGTTCGCAACCCGCTCACCATCGTGCCGCGGGTCGGGCTGGCCATCGATCCCGCCACCGAGATCTGGCCCGCCGGGAACATGGAGCCCCGCCGGTTCACCATCACCCTCACGCACGGCGCCCGCGACACCACCGCGGGATCGGTGCGGCTGGAAGCGCCGGCCGGCTGGCCGGCGGTGCCGCCGCGGCCATTCGAGTTGACGCGGGAGGACCAGCGCGAGACGATCACCTTCGAGATCCATCCGCCGGCGTCGGCGGCGGAGGGTGTCGTCCGCTTGCGGGCGGTGGCCCGCGACGGTGCCGGGCGGGAGTATGCGGCCGGCGTGGTGGCCGTGGACTACCCGCATATCCGCCCCCGGTCGTATGCCGTGCCGGCGGAGGCGACCATCCGGGTGGCACGCCTCGCGCTGCCCTCGATCGCGCGGGTGGGCTACGTCCGCGGTGCCGCCGACCGGGTCCCCGAAGCGCTCGCGGATGTCGGCGTCCCGGTGACCCTGCTCGACGCCGGGGCCCTCGAGCGCGGTGACCTCGACCGGTTCGACGCGATCGTGGTCGGCCCGCGCGCCTACGAGACGCTGCCCGCGCTCGGCGAGTACAACGAGCGGCTGCTGGGGTACGTCCGCGGGGGAGGCCTGCTGATCGTGCAGTATCAGCAGCAGCTCTTCTTCGACGGTGGCTACGCCCCCTATTTGCTCACGGTGGGTGGTCCGCCCCTTATGCCGGGTGGCTCGCCCGTGGTGCACGATCGCGTGACCGACGAGACGGCGCCGGTCCGGGTGCTCGCGCCTGCGGACCCCGTCTTTCTCCTGCCGAACCGGCTGAGCGATGAGGACTGGCAGGGCTGGGTGCAGGAGCGGGGCCTCTACTTCGCGCGCAGCTGGCACCCGTCCTACCGTCCGCTGCTCGAGACCCACGATCCGGGCGAGGCGCCGCTCGAGGGCGGCCTGCTGGTGGCCCGGGTGGAGCGGGGGACGTACGTGTACACCGGCCTCAGTTTCTTCCGGCAGCTGCCGGCAGGGGTGCCGGGGGCGTTCCGGCTCTTCGCCAACCTGCTGGCGCTGGCGCACTAGTCCCTCCCGCCGGCATGGATCCCTTCGCTCCGCTCAGGATGACGTCGCGTGTGGGCCTCATGCGTGTGCCCCGCCGCACGCACAGGGCGCTCGCGGAGGTGACGGCCATGGCGGCGGCGATGCTGGGCCTGGCGTGCGCGGACGGCCGGACGCCCGTGGTCGTGTACTCGCCGCACGGCCGTGACCAGCTGGTCCTGCTGGAACGAGCCTTCGAAGCGGAGCACCCCGGGATCGATATCCGCTGGCTCGACATGGGCTCGCAGGAGATCCTCGACCGGCTCCGGTTCGAGCGGGTCAATCCCCAGGCGGACGTCTGGTTCGGCGGTCCGACCACGATCTTCGACCGCGGCGTGGCCGACTCGCTCCTGGCGCCGTATCGTCCCCGGTGGGCCGCGCACGTGGGTCCCGGAGGGGTCGGCCCGGCCGACCGGTACTATCCGGTGTACCGGACGCCGGCGGTGATTGCGTTCAACAGTCGCGCCGTGGCGCGGGCGGAAGCCCCGCACGACTGGGACGACGTGCTCGCGCCCCGCTGGTTCGACAAGGTGCTCATCCGCGATCCCATGGCGAGCGGCACCATGCGGGCGATCTGGGGGCTCATCATCGAGCGCAGCCTCCGCGCCACCGGCGACACCGCGGCCGGGATGGCCTGGCTCCGGCGGCTCGACGGGCAGACCAAGGCCTACGCCCTCAATCCCGCCATTCTCGACGCCCGCCTGGCCCGCGCCGAAGGACTGGTGACGCTCTGGGACCTGCCGGACATCCTGATCAGCCGGTCCAAGGGCATGCCGTTCGATTACGTCTTTCCCCGGAGCGGAACCGTGGTCATCGACGACGCGATCGGCCTGGTGCGCGGCAGCCGTCATCCCGAGGCCGCGCGAGCGTTCATCGACTACGTGGGAAGCACCGAAGGGCAGCTGCTCGCGGCCGACAAGGTCTACCGGCTGCCCGCGCGGAACGACCTGCCCGTGAGTCGCGTCCCCGCCTGGGTCGCGGAGGTCGAGCAGGAGATGGTCGTGGCCGACGTGGATTGGGCGCTCCTGGCGCAGGATGGCGCCGCCTGGATGGGCTACTGGGACCGCCATGTCCGGGGCACGGGGCGGACGGTCGGGCGATGAGCGCGTTCCTCCGCGTCGACGGGCTGGTCAAGCGGTTCGACGGCGTCGCCGCGGTCGATCACGTGTCGCTCGGGCTCGAGCGGGGGGAGATGCTCGCGCTGCTGGGGCCCAGCGGCAGCGGGAAGACCACGACGCTCCGCCTGCTAGCCGGGTTCGAGGTGCCCGACGAAGGGCGCGTGGTAGTCGAGCAGGAGGACGTCACGGCCATCGCGCCGGTCTCCCGGCGGTTCGGCATGGTGTTCCAGCACTACGCGCTGTTTCCGCATCTCGACGTCCGGGCCAACGTGGCCTTCGGCCTGGAGTCGCTCGGCGTCCGTGGCACCGAGCTCGATCGCCGCGTCGAGCGAGCGCTCGCGCTGGTGGACCTGGCCGGGTACGGCCCGCGCCGGATCGGACAGCTCTCGGGCGGCCAGCAGCAGCGGGTGGCGCTGGCCCGGGCGCTGGCTCCCGAGCCCCGGGTGCTGCTGCTCGACGAGCCGCTCTCCAACCTCGATCCGACCCTGCGCGAGCGCACGCGCCGCGAGATCCGTGACCTCATCCACCGGGTGGGCATCACGACCGTGCTCGTGACCCACGAGCAGGACGAGGCGTTCGAGCTCGGCGACCGGGTGGCGGTCATGCGGGGCGGCCGGCTGGAGCAGGTCGGCACGCCCGACGAGCTCTACGGCGCGCCGGCCAACCTGTTCGTCGGCGGGTTCGTGGGACGCTCGAGCACGGCCGAGGTCGTGATCGTCGGCCCTTCGGAGCGGGGGGTCCGCATTGCCCTCGGCGGCGTCGAGTGGGAGATCGAGGCCGTCGCCGGGCGCGCGACACCGCCGCCTGGTCCGGCGCTGATGCTGGTCCGGCCCGAGGCGCTCCGGATCACGCCGCTCGATCCAGGCGCGCTGCCGGTCACGATCACCTCGCGCCGGTTCGTGGGACCGTCGGCCATCTTCTCGACCCGCACCGATGGGGGTGCGCTGCTCGAGGTCGTGGCTCCGCCGCTCGCGGTGCCCACGGGCGCGCGGGTCGGGCTCCTGCCCAGTCGGCGGGTCGGCGGCGGCATCCACCTCTTCCCGCCGGTGGCCGAGTGACGTCGCCGCCAAGGCCGCGGTGGCTCGCCGTGGCGCTCCTCGTCGGGCTGCTCTGGCTGGTGGCCTACCCGCTGGTGCTCGTCCTGCTCGAGGGCGTGCGCGAGCCGGCCGGCTGGACGCTCCGCTACGTCCGGCTCTTCCTCGAGCGCCCGACGGAGTGGCAGGCGCTCTGGGGGAGCCTCTGGATCTCGGTAGTGAGCGTGGTCCTGGCGGCGGCCATCGGGATACCCTTGGCGTTCCTGTTCGCCGGCTACGACCTGCCGGGGGGGCGGGTGCTGGCCGGGTTGGTGGCGCTGCCGGCCGTGCTGCCGCCGCTCGTAGGCGTGCTCGCCTTCCTGTTCCTGTATGGCGAGACCGGGTTCGTCTCGCTGCTGGTGCAGCGGATCTTCGGCCTGACCGACCCGCCGTGGCGGCTCCAGGGCGCCGGCGCGATCCTGCTGGTCCACGCGTACTCGATGTACGTGTACTTCTATCTGTTCGTCCGGGCCGCGCTGCAGTCGCTCGACGCCTCGCTGTACGAGGCGGCCGCCAGCCTGGGCGCGGGACGCTGGCGCACGCTCCGCCTGGTCGTGCTGCCGCAGCTCTATCCCGCGCTCGGCGGCGCCGCGCTGCTCACGTTCATGACGGCGCTCGCCTCGTTCAGCGCGCCCTACATCTTCGGCGGCGGGTTCCGGGTCATGCCGACGCAGATCGTCGCCACCCGGCTCAACGGCGACGACCGCCTGGCGATGGTGGAGACGATTGCGCTCACCGTGCTCGCGCTCGCCGCGCTGTGGCTGTTCCGCGGGGCCCGCCGGGTCGAGGGGGCCGGCGGCGGGCAGAAGGGCGCGGCGCCCGCCCGCCGCGCCGTGCGGAGCCGGCCGCTCCGGCTGCTCGTCGCGGTCGTGGGCTGGGGCCTGGCGGCGCTCCTGCTGCTGCCGCATCTGACGCTGCTGCTGGTGTCGTTCGTGCCGCTCGGGACCTGGACTACCGAGCCCCTGCCGCCGGCCTACACGCTCCGGAACTACCTCACGCTGGTGCAGGATCCCGTCCGGGCGCGGCCGCTCGCCAACAGTCTCTGGCTCGCGACCGTCGCGACCGTCGCCGCCGTGGCGATCGCGCTCGCGGGCGCGCTGGTCACCGCCCGGCGGCGGGCCCGCGGCGGGCGGCTCATCGAGGCGCTGCTCGCGCTGCCGTGGGCCGTGCCCGGAACCGTGTTCGCGATCGCGCTCGCCACCGCGTTCAGCGTGCGGGCGCCGTGGGCCGGTCGCGTCGTGCTCGTCGGCACGATCTGGATCCTTCCGCTCGCGTATCTCGTACGGAATCTGCCGATCACCAGCCGCGCCCTCCTGGCCGGCGTTCGCGCCCTGGACCCCTCGCTCGACGAGGCCGCCGCCACGCTCGGGGCTCACCCGGGTCGCACCCTGCGGCGGATCACGCTGCCGCTGCTCCGGCCGGCGCTGCTGGCGGGGGCGAGCCTCGCGTTCGTCACCGCGTTCGGAGACTTCGTGACCTCCATCATGCTCTACACGTACGACACCCGGCCGGTCTCGCTCGAGATCCTGTCCAGCCTCCGTCAGGCGGACGTCGGGGTGGCGGCGGCGTACGGCGTCGTGCTGATGCTCGTCAGCGCCGCCGTCTTCGCCATCGGCGCCGACCGGGGCGGCGCCGGATGACGGCTGCGCCGAACGGCAACCGCACGAGGCTTCGCCGGCTCGCCGTCCTGATCTTCGTCTGTTTCGTCGATGCCATCGGGTTCATGATCATCCTGCCGCTGCTGCCGTTCTACGCGACGCGGCTGCATGCGACGCCCGAGACGGTCGGCCGGCTGATCGCGTCGTTCTCGATCGCGCAGCTCCTGTCGGCCCCGGTCTGGGGCCGGGTCTCGGACCGCTACGGGCGGCGGCCGGCGCTGCTCATCGGGCTCTCCGCCTCGGCGGTGGCCTACGCGGTGTTCGGCATGGCCGACGCCGTCTGGCTGCTCTTCGCCTCTCGGATCGTGCAAGGGGCCGGCGGGGGCACGACCGGCGTCGCGCAGGCCTACGTAGCCGACACCGTCGAGCCCAAGGACCGGGCCCGGGCGCTGGGCTGGCTCTCGTCGGCGACGGCGGCGGGGGTCATCTTCGGTCCGGCAATCGGCTCGTTCGCATTCGGGCTGGGTCCGGAGGCGCCGGGGCTGGTAGCGGCCGGACTCTGCCTGGTGAACGTGGGGTTCGCCTGGAGATGGCTGCCCGAATCGCGCCCGGGCGAGCGGCGCGAGGGCACCGCCGCGCGCAGGCCGATCTGGCATCCCGCCTGGCTGGTGCTGCGGCATCCGACCAACCTCGTGTCCCGGCTCATCTGGATCTACGGGATCGGGATGATCGCCTTCTCGGCCATGACCTCGGTGCTGTCGCTGTACCTGCAGGCGGCGTTCGCGCTGACCGAGAAGACCATCGGGCCGATCTTCGCCTACGTGGGGGTGCTCTCGCTGGTGATGCGGAGCCTGCTCCTGGGGCCGATCGTCGACCGCCTGGGCGAGAGCTGGACCATGCGCTCGGGCGCCCTGCTTCTCGCCGCCGGGCTTCTGCTGTATCCTATTCCCCAGAGTCTTTGGACCCTCGCGCTCGTCATCCCGCTCGTGCCGATCGGCACCGCGCTCCTGTTCCCGGCGACGACGTCGCTCATGTCGCGCTATTCCGATGCGCGAGAGCTGGGGACGACCATGGGAGTGGCCCAGACCTTCGCCGGGCTGGCGCGCGTCGTCGCCCCGCTGCTGGCGACGACGATCTTCCAGCGGCTCGGGCACGCCTGGCCGTTCTACGTCGCCGGCGCCGTCGTCGCGCTCGCCGGCATCCTCACGCTGCAGATCCCCAGAGAGTCCCGCCTGGCCGCGCGAGCGGGAGAGGAGGCGGAAGCGACATGAGGACGCCCGCATGAGCGACGACCGGCTGGAGCGGCTGGAGCAGCGGATGGCCGTGCTCGAGACGCTGGTGCGACAGCTCGCGGCCGGCGGCATCGCGCGCCCGGCCGCGCAGGCGCATC
>DASSYY010000129.1:0-6293 GCA_035703025.1 Gemmatimonadales bacterium
AGCTCGCGGCCCGGCGCTTCGTCCTGGACGGCGAGATCGTGATCCCGGTGGACGGCCGGTTCTCGTTCGAGGAGCTGTTGCTGCGGGTGCACCCCGCCGAGAGCCGGGTGCGCACGCTTGTGGCGGCCCACCGCGCCCGCCTCATCGTGTTCGATCTGCTCGTGGACGAGCGCGGGCGATCGCTCGTCGCCCTGCCGCTCGAGCAGCGCCGGGCTCGACTGGACGCCTTCGCGAAGACATACCTGCAGGGCAGCGCGGTCGTGCTCTCCCGCGCCACGCGACGCCTCGCGACCGCACGCGCCTGGCTCGCCGGCGGGGGCGACGGCGACCTCGATGGCGTGGTGGCCAAGCGGCTGGACCTGCCCTACCGGTCCGGCGAGCGGGACGGAATGCTGAAGGTGAAGCGGCAGCGTACGGCCGACTGCGTAGTCGGCGGCTTCCGGTACGCCTCGAAGGGGCAGACGGTGGGCTCGCTGCTGCTCGGGCTGTACGACGACGAAGGACTGCTGCACCACGTGGGCTTCTGCTCGAGCCTGAGCGCTGCGGAACGCACCGGACTCACCGCTCGCCTCGAACGCCTGCGCCAGGCCCCGGGCTTCACGGGACGCGCTCCCGGTGGCCCGAGCCGCTGGAGCACCGAGCGCACGGCCGAGTGGGAGCCGCTCTCGCCGACCCTGGTCCTGGAGGTCGGATACGATCACGTGACTGGCGGACGCTTTCGCCACGGAACGAGGTTCGTGCGGTGGCGGCCCGACAAGGCACCGGTGCAGTGTCGGTTGGACCAGCTCAGGTAAGCGAAGCGGTACCGGCGGCAAGCTAGCCCCCGAGGCAGCGGACCAGGCGTCCCGCGCCTGGCCCGCATTGACGCTCAGTCCGCGGCCGACCGCTTAGTAAAGCCGTCGGGCTACTGAATCTTGACGATCTGGGCCACCGAAGGCACGTCGGACCCGTTCACGATGAACAGCATGTAATGGCCGGGGGGAGCGACGTTTCCGGAGCTGGGCCCGGTCACCGTGAGCCCCGTGGAATCCGCCGTAGAGGCGAGCCGCAGCAGCCGGGCATTCTGGTCGAACGCGTGAGTGACCGTCCCCAGCCGGATCAGCGTCACCTTGGCGATGGTGCCCGCGTCGGCGGTCTCGATCCGAAAGCTCTGGCCGTAGCCGAGCGTGGTCGGCGCGCTGCTGATGGTGGGGCGGGCACCCCGAAACAGGTACGGAGGCGAGAAGATCTCCGCGTTCTTCTGGCTGGGCAACCCCTTCGACTCGCTTCCGCCGGCCACGAGCACGCGGCCGTCCGGCATGAGAAGCGCCGTTCCGTGGTAGTCGCGCAGGATCGCGTTGCCCGATAGGGTCGTCCACTGCCCGGTGGCCGGATTCCAGATCTCGGCGGGGTACACCGGCTTGCTGAAATCGTTGAACGTGGTCCCAGCCACGCCGCCCGTCGCCAGCACCTCGCCGGTCGGCAGCAGCGTGAGGTTCAGGTGCCGTCGGGCGTAGGCCATGGAGCCGGTCCACTTCCACGCCGGCGTCGCGGCGTTGAGGTCGATCGTTTCCGCGGTGTTGGTCGTGCGCGAGCCGCCCGCGTAGAGAATCTTCCCGCTCTCGTACATGACCGCCGAGCCGTAGTCGCGGGTGGAGGTGTAGAGGTGCTTCGGGCCGCTCTTCCACGCGCCGCTGCCGGTCGTCGTCAGGTACCGCGTGTAGACGACGTGCCCCGCGACGAACGCGGTACCCTTCGGGGTCAGGAAGACCCGCGGATAGTAGGGCAGCGTCTTCGAGGCGCCGGTCAGCCGCCTGATCGTGCCGTTGCTCCAGACTTCCGGCTCGCCGACCTCGACGCTGGCCTGATCCCGGCCGGCCAGAATGAGCACGTCCCCGTTGGCCAGCGAAGTGGTGGTCGGGTACCAGCGGCCGCGCGCCATCAGGGTGCTGGAGGTCCAGGTGTTGTCCGCGGGATTGAAGAGCGTGGTGTTGGGAAGGCCGTAGTCGTAATCGATGTGCCCACCGGCGAAGAAGACCCGCCCGTCAGGCAGCATCGTCTGACCGGCGCAGAAGAGCCACGCCGGCGGTGGTACCGCCGTGAACGTCCCCGACACCGGATCCCAGACTTGGGGCGTCCCCAGGCGCCCGAGCGCCAGGACCCGCTGATCGGGCAGCAGCGCCATGTGGATCGCGACGATCGGCCAGCTGAAGGGCGCGGACCATTCCCCTGCCTCGGTGCCGCTCAGGGACAGCGCGGGGCTCGCCGCATCGGACAGGCACGGAGCCCTCCCGTTGGCCCGGGCAACGACGAGGCGGCCTCCCGCGAAGAGCTGCACGGCGCCGGTCGTCCGGACCTCGATCGTGTGCTCGGTGATGGCCGGGTCCATGCGCGGTGCCGCGGCCAGGTCCACCGTTCCTTCCTCTTCACTGCCCTCGACGCGGTACGTGACCGTGATGGGAAAGCTCTGCGCGTTCGTGACCACGTACCGGTTGCCGCAGACGTAGCTGAGATTGATCGGGGCGTCCTCGCCGATGTCCGGGTCCGCCGGCGCAGCATCCGGCGGGCGCGGGCCCGCACCGCTCCGCTCCTCCGAGCAGGCAACCATGGCGAGCGCCAGCACGCCTGAGAGCAACGCGGCCGGTCGTCCGGAGGTGAGCGTGAGGCGGCGACGCAGCATGGTGCACCTCGCTCTGCACGGGGAAGCTCGATTTTTCGGGAATGCACAAACTTATTCGCGGGCGCGGCCATGTCGAGGGCCGCGTGTGCTTGCGGGCGCGAGGCATGGGATCGCCGGAGCCCTTCCCCTGCCGATCACTTGCTGCGTTGCGATCCCCGGCGCGCTCGGCAGCGTCCCACCGTGCCGGGCCATGAGTGAATTCTCATGCTGCGCTCACCCCCGCCTCACGTCGTCAATGGCACATTGGTCCCGCTGAGTCGGCAGCTCCCGCCTCGGAGGGATTTCCATGATGCGCATACGCAGCGTTCGCCAGCCGGCCGCGGCTCTCTTGCTGTGCCTCCAACTGGGCAACTGCTCGAGCTGGAGGGTCGAGACCGCCCCGGCCGCCGAGCTGATAGCGAAGGAACAGCCTGCAACGGTTCGGATCACCCGGTCCAACGGCCAGCGCCAGGTGCTCCATCAGCCGGCCGTGCAAGGCGACAGTCTCGTCGGCAGCCACGCCGCCGGCATGGCGGACCGGGATCGCGCCGTGGCGCTGGCCGACGTGACCGCGGTGGCCACCCGACATCGGGATGCGGGGAAGACGCTTCTGCTCGGCATCGGTATCGCCGCAGTGCTCGGCGGAGTGATCGCCTTCAGCGTGGGGATGTCCGACTGCTGCGGGCTGCCCTGAGCAACCCGCCGGCCGAGCTGGAGTACCCTCACAACTCACATGAAGAAACCCTCGCAAGCAGCTTCGCTTACGAGGGTTACGAAGATAGCAGGGGCGGGACTCGAACCCGCGACCCCGGCATTATGAGTGCCGTGCTCTAACCAGCTGAGCTACCCTGCCGCGTCTGTCGGCGGAGGAAAATCGCCCCCGACGGCCGCGAAATCAACCTCGCTCACCGGGCGCTGTCCCCCGGTACCAGACGGTACAGCAGCTCGCCCCGCCGGATCATCCCGAACCGCTCGCGCGCGACCCGCTCCTGGGTGCGGAGGTCCCGCTCGATGGCCACCGCCTCCTTCTGCAGCGAGTCGACCACCAGCCGAAGCCGCTGGACCTGCGCCCGCTCGCTCTCCTCCTGGCGCTGGAGCGCGAACAGGTCGGTCGTGGCGTACTCGCCTCCCTGGATGCCGAAATACATCAGGAAGGCGATCGCCGCGAGCGCGGCCCAGCGGGCGCGGGTCACAGCGGGTAGAGGTCGCGTCCCGGATAGTGTGCCAGGTCGCCCAGTTCTTCGGCGATGCGGAGCAACTGGTTGTACTTGGCGGTGCGGTCGGTGCGGCTCGCGCTGCCGGTCTTGATCTGTCCCGCCCCGGTGGCCACGGCCAGGTCCGCGATGAAGGTGTCTTCGGTCTCGCCCGAGCGATGCGAGATGATGACGCCGTAGGCGCTTCCCTTGGCGAGCTCGATGCACTGCAGGGTCTCGGTGAGCGTGCCGATCTGGTTCACCTTGACGAGCACCGCGTTCGCCACGCCCTCCTCGATGCCGCGGCCCAGCCGGTCGACGTTGGTGACGAAGAGATCGTCGCCCACGAGCTGGACCCGCTCGTGCAGCCGCTCGGTGAGCAGGGCCCACCCGGGCCAGTCGTTCTCCGCCAGCCCGTCCTCGATGCTCACGATCGGATAGCGGTCTACCCAGCCGGCGTAGAGGTCCACCATCGCCTCGGCCGAGCGGCGGGTGCCGTCGCCCTTCTTGAAGACGTACTCGCCGTCCTGGAACAGCTCCGAGGCCGCCACGTCCAGCGCGATGGCCACGTCCCGGCCCGGCTCGAAGCCGGCGGTCTGGATCGCCTGCATGACGACGTCGAGGGCGGCCTCGTTGGACGGCAGCATCGGCGCGAAGCCTCCCTCGTCGCCGACCGCGGTCGAGAGCCCCATCTTGTTCAACACCTTCTTGAGCGTGTGGAACACCTCGACGCCGATCCGGAGCCCGTCGGCGAAGGTCTCGGCGCCGATCGGCACCACCATGAACTCCTGCGCGTCGACGTTGTTGGAGGCGTGCGCGCCGCCGTTCAGGATGTTCATCATCGGCACCGGCAGCACCCGCGCCATCGGGCCGCCGAGGTAGCGATACAGCGGCAGGCCGCAATCCTGCGCCGCGGCGCGCGCCACGGCCAGCGACACGCTCAGGATGGCGTTGGCGCCCAGCTTGCCCTTGTTGGGCGTACCGTCGGCGTCCATCATCTCGGCGTCGATCGCGATCTGGTCGGCCGCGGCCATCCCTTCGAGCCGGGGCCCGAGCACCTCGTTCACGTTGCGCACGGCCTCGATGACGCCCTTGCCGACGTAGCGGCGCGCGTCGCCGTCGCGCAGCTCCACGGCCTCGTGCTCGCCGGTCGACGCGCCGCTCGGCACGGCGGCCCGGCCCTGGGCGCCGCTCGACAACGTCACGTCGGTCTCGACGGTGGGATTGCCGCGACTGTCGAGGATCTCGCGGGCGTGCACTTCGATGATCGTGCTCATGAGGGCTCGGGTTAGGGAAACCGGGGCAACCTAGCGGCGCCTCCGGACCGCGTCAACGACGCCGCGACGCGAAATGATCGTAGCCGGCGAGCGCGACCGGCGTGCCGTCCAGCACCGCGTGCACGCCCGCGCCGATGCGCACCTCGCCCACGCGCGTGAGCGGCAGGCCCGCCACGCTCTGGAAGGCGCGCGCGTCTTCCGCGCCGAAGGTCTCGGGCAGCGCCACCAGCAGCTCGTATTCCTCTCCGCTCTCCGCCGCGAACCGCGCCACCGGAATGTTCAGCAAACCGGCTGCCGCGGACGCGGCCGGCGCGACCGGCACCTGCGCGAGCTCGATCGCCAGCGCAACGCCGGAGGCGGCTGCGAGGTGGGAAGCGTCGGCGCCAAGGCCATCGCTCACGTCGATCATCGCATGTGCGCCATGGCGCGCGAGCCAGCGTCCGGCATGCAGCCTCGGGACCGGCCGCGCGAACCGGCGGCGCGCCTCCGCGTCCGGTTCCGCGCCCCGCTGCCACGCCTCGAGCGCCGCTCGCGCGCCGCCGAGCACACCGGTGACCCAGAGGCCGTCGCCCGGCAGCGCGCCTGCGCGCGTCACCGGCGCCGAGGCCCAGCCGAGCACGGTGACGCCCAGACTCCAGAGGGGCCCGCTGGAGAGATCGCCGCCCACGACCCGCGCCCCCACGTCGGCCGCCGCGGCACCGGCGCCCGCCATTACGCTCGCGACGTCGTCGTCCGTGGCGCTCGACGGCACGGTCAGGGCCACCAGCACGCCCGCCGCCTCCGCGCCGTCGGCGGCCAGATCCGAGAGCGCCGCGGCCGTCGCCCGCCAGCCGATCTCCTCGAACGACAGCCAGGCGCGGTCGAAGTGCACGCCTTCGACGCTGACGTCGGTGCTTGCGACCAGCATGGCGTCGGCGGCCGGAAGCACAGCGCAGTCGTCGCCCAGCCCCGTGCCGCGCGGGCCCAAGGCCGCCGCGATCCGGCGGATCCGGTCGAACTCCCGACCGGGGCCGAGCGCGCTCGCCTGCGGCGACACCCGCGGCCCGGTCACGGCCGGATGGCGTCGAGCCGGAACCGCACGAGGCCCGCGTTGGTCGCGACCCAGAGGTACTCGCTGTCCACCGCAAGGTCGTTGCTCGCCCCGGGCAGGTCACCCTCGCGGAGCGGGCGCATGGCGGGCGTGGT
>DASSYY010000007.1:0-15772 GCA_035703025.1 Gemmatimonadales bacterium
AGGGATCCCGGCGGTTCTGCTGGTGCTGGCCGGCGCCCCGCGGCCGGAAGGGTGCGCGACGGTCGGCTCGCTCGAGGAGCTGGCCGACGACCTGCTCAAGGAGAGACTCGTCTCATGACGGCTGCCCCCTCGTACGGCTCCGGACCCGCACGGCCGCTCCGCCGTCCGATCCGGGTGCTCGTCGCCAAGCCCGGCCTCGACGGCCATGACCGGGGCGCCAAGGTGGTCGCCGCGGCGCTCCGGGACGCGGGCATGGAGGTCGTCTACACCGGGCTGCACCAGACGCCCGAGATGATCGCGACCGCCGCCGTCCAGGAGGACGTGGACGTCGTGGGGCTGTCCATTCTTTCGGGCGCGCACATGACGCTGTTTCCCCGCGTCCGCCAGTTGCTCGACGAGATGGGCCGGCCGGAGGTGCTGGTGACCGGCGGCGGCATCATCCCCACCGAGGACATGGACGCGCTCCGGGCGCGCGGCATCGGGCAGCTGTTCGGGCCCGGCACGCCCACTACCGATCTCATCACCTACATCACCTCGTGGGCGTCCGAACACCTGGAGCGGTAAGCCGCCTCCGGGCGCTGACCGACGAGTACCGGCAGCTCGCCGAGCGCCTGCGTGCGGGCGGGGGGCCGGCGCGCGTCGCGAAGATGCACCAGCAGGGCAAGCTCTCGCCCCGGGAGCGGGTGGCCAAGCTGCTCGATCCCGACGCCCCCTGGCTGGAGCTGGGACTGCTCGTCGCGTACGACCAGTACGACGGCCAGGCGCCCGGCGCCGGCGTCATCACCGGGATCGGGGTGGTCGAGGGCCGCGAGGTCGTCGTCGTCGCCAACGACGCGACCGTGAAGGCGGGCTCCTGGTGGCCCGAGACCATTCGCAAGATTCTCCGGGCGCAGGAAGTGGCGATGCGCCAGCGGATCCCGATCGTCTATCTGGTCGACAGCGCGGGCGTGAACCTGCCGTACCAGGGCGGCGTCTTCCCGGGCCAGTACGGGGCGGCCCGCATCTTCTATTACAACTCCATCATGCGCCGGTACCTCCACGTGCCGCAGATCAGCGCGGTCATGGGGAGCTGCATCGCCGGCGGAGCGTATCTCCCCGCGCTCTCCGACGTGATCTTCATGGTCGAGGGCACCAGCTTCATGGGGCTCGGCGGCCCCAACCTCGTGAAGGGCGCCACCGGCCAGACGATCGACGCCGAGACCCTGGGCGGCGCCGTCACCCATACCGACGTGAGCGCGGTGGCGCACTACCGCGCCGCCAACGACGCTGAGTGCCTGGCCCGGATCCGCGCCTACGTCGCGCGGCTCCCCCGGCACGACGGCATCCGCCATCAGGTGCGTCCGTCCGAGCCGCCGGCCCGGCCGCCCGAGGCGCTGTACGACATCCTCCCCCAGGACCACCGGCTCTCCTACGACATGCGCCACGTGCTCGAGGCCATCCTCGACGGCGGCGCGCTCGACGAGTTCCAGCCCGGCGTCGCCCGCGAGATGCTCTGTGGGCACGGGCACATCGAAGGCCGGCCCGTCGCCGTCATCGCCAACCAGCGCGGGATCATCAAGGGCCGGGCGGACGAGCGCCCGCGGTTCGGCGGCATCGTCTACACCGGCAGCGCCGAGAAGGTGGCCTACTTCATCGAGACCGCGAGCCGCGAGCGTCTGCCGATCCTCTTCGTGCAGGACGTGAGCGGCTTCATGGTGGGGCCCGAGGCCGAGCAGAGCGGGATCATCCGGGCCGGCGCCCACTTCGTCGAGGCGATGGCCACCGCCGCCGTGCCCAAGATCGTGCTCACGGTCAACCATGCCTCCGGCGCCGGCTACTACGCCATGGCCGGGCAGGGGTTCGACCCCGATTTCGTGTTCTCCTGGCCCACCGGCCGGATGGGCGTGATGGAAGGGGAGGCCGCCGTCATGGCCGTGCACGGCACCGAGATCGATCGGGCCCAGCGCGAGCGGCGCGAGCTCACTCCCGAAGTCCAGGCCTCGGTCGCCTCGATGCGGGCGGACTACGAGGCCCAGCTCGATGCCCGCTACGCCGCGGCCCGCGGGCAGGTCGACGCCATCCTCACGCCCGAGGAGACCCGCGACCAGCTCGCCTTTGCGCTCCGCATCGCCGCCAACTACGCGGGGCCGCATCTCGGCCCCTTCGTGCTCCCGCCGCTCGACGCGGCCACCTCCCGCTAGGACCCGCATGCGTCCGTCGCTCCTCGCCGTCCCGGTGCTCACCGCCATGCTCGCCTGTGCCTCCCCCCGGCCCCAATCGGCCGGAGCCGTGCCGACGCCGCAACCCGACAGCGGCGGCCCGGCGACGGCCGCGACGAAGCCGCCAGAGGCAGCGGCCGACGACGCGAAGGCGCCCGTGCGCGCGCCGGTCGACTCGGTCCGGCGGGTGGCACCGCCCGAGGTGGCCTACGCGCACGGGTGGATGCCGCTCGCGAGCACCGGCGTGGATCGGTTCCTCCGGGCCCAGCCCGAGGCCGATGGCCGTGGGGTCCTGATCGGGATTCTCGACACCGGCATCGATCCCGGCGTGCCGGGGCTGCTCACCACCTCGACCGGCGGCCCCAAGCTGGTCGACCTGCGCGACTTCTCGGGCGAAGGCGCGGTGGCGCTCACCCGTCTCACCCCGTCGGGCGACTCGGTGGACGTGGCCGGCCGCCGGCTCGGCGGGTTCGGGCGGGTGGCGGCGCTCAACACCACGGGTCCCTACTACGGCGGTACCATCGCCGAGCTGCCGCTGGGCCCGCCGCCGGCCGCCGATCTCAACGGCAACGGCGAGGCTCACGACACGCTGGCCCTGGTCGTGGTCCGCGCGACGGACGGGTGGGTCCTGCTGGCCGACACCGACGGCGACGGCTCGCTCGCGGGTGAGCGGCCCATCCACGACTATCTCCTGGGCCGCGAGAGCTTCGGCTGGGCCCCCAAGGGCGGCCACCCGCGGCTCAACGTCGCGGCGAACTTCGGTCCTGACGGGGCGACGCCCTCGCTCGATCTCGCCTTCGACACCGGAGGGCACGGCACCCACGTGGCCGGCATCGCCGCGGGACACGAGCTGTACGGCGTATCGGGCTTCGACGGCGTGGCGCCGGGGGCGCAGCTCCTCGGCCTCAAGATCGCGAACAGCGCCCAGGGCGGCATCACCACCACCGGGAGCATGCTTCGGGCGATGGACTACGCGATCAAGTCCGCCGAGGCGCGCCATCTGCCGCTCGTCCTCAACCTGAGCTTCGGCGTGGGGAACGAGCTCGAAGGCCGGGCCCGGATCGACGGCATCGTCGACTCGGTCCTCGCCGCGCATCCGGACGTGGTGTTCACGATCAGCGCCGGCAACGACGGGCCGGGCCTCTCGTCGATCGGCTTTCCCGGCAGCGCCGGCCGCGCCATCAGTGTCGGCGCCACGCTGCCGTCGAGCTTCTTGCCCCCTGCCGCGAACGGCGCGGCCGCACCCGACCAGCTCGCCTACTTCAGCGCGCGAGGCGGTGAGGTCGCACGGCCCGACGTGGTGACCCCGGGCGTCGCCTACAGCTCGGTGCCGCTCTGGAAAGCGGGCGACGAGGTCGAGCAGGGGACCAGCATGGCGGCACCCCACGCGGCCGGGCTGGCGGCCCTGCTGGTCTCGGCCGCCGTTCAGGCCAAGCGTCCGGTGGACGCCCGGGAGGTGAAGCAGGCCCTGATGGTCACCGCGCAGCCGACGCCCGGCGCCACCATCGTCGACGAGGGCAGCGGCCTCGCCGATGTGGATCGCGCGTGGCGCTGGCTCGCCTCGGCGCCCGAGGTAGCCGAAGTCGGTGTTCGGGCAGTCGGGCCCGGCGATGCGAGCGCAGC
Source organism: Gemmatimonadales bacterium (assembly GCA_035703025.1). Lineage (GTDB taxonomy): Bacteria > Gemmatimonadota > Gemmatimonadetes > Gemmatimonadales > GWC2-71-9 > CAVVWJ01. Next base: position 3,822 of record DASSYY010000007.1, read on the forward strand.
GATGCTTCGGGGAAGGGGCGCTCTGGTCGACACGGTCCAGACCTTCGAGCTGCTCCGTCCGGCGGGCGCGGAGGCCGCCACCTACACGCTGCGCAGCGACGCACCCTGGCTCACCGCCCCGGCCGCCGCGACGCTCAAGGGCCCGCTCACCACCCTGCAGCTCAAGGTCGGCCGGAAGTCGGTCGCCGCGCCCGGCGTGGCGGTCGGTACGGTGAGCGGTTGGGGCACCGACACGCTCGCCGGCCCCGCCTTCCGGCTCGTGGTGACCGTGGTCTCCGCGGCACCGGTGGCCGCCGGCACCCAGGCGCTCCGCCAGCAGGTGGCATTGCCGGCCGGTGGCATGCTCCGGACCTTCTTCGAGGCCGACAGCGGCCGGCCCTTCCTGCTCACCGTCGAGACCAAGGGCCGGGCCGAGCGGGCGCTCTCGTTCCTGCACGAGCCCGACGGCATGCCGTTCCGTGACGAAGGGGCGCGGTCGGCGGGCTTCGGCCCGCAGAGTGCCGAGTACGAGGCCGACTCGCGGGACGTCGTGAGCGGGGCGTACGAGTCGGTCGTCGTGGCTCCGCCCAACCAGGCGCTGACCGCCACGGTGTCGGTGAGCCAGTCGCCGCTCGCGCTTCGGGCGGCGCGGCAGGGCGAATCGGTGCATGCCACCCTCACCAACGTGACCGGTGCCCCGGTCGAGGCCGAAGTCGGTATGCATCTGGGTGGCGCCGCGCGGCTCGAGACGGTGAGCGCTACCGGCTCGGCGGTGCAGCGCATTCCCTTCGTGGTGCCGGGCTGGTCCCGGGGTGTGGTGATCGACGTCGCCATGGATCGCGCGCAGTGGGGCCGGTTCACCGACTTCGGGGTCACGCTGTTCGACTCGCTCGGCCAGCAGCTCGGCAAGCAGCCGCTCAACTACGCCTTCGGGCGGTTGCAGGTGGAGCTGCCCGAAGGCCATGGCGACGTACCGGTCACCCTCGGCTTGTTCCCCGGGTTCGCCGACGCCTCCGGTGACCAGCGCTGGAGTCTCCACACCTCCATCCGCGTGTACGCCGACACCTCGGTCGTGCTGGCTCGCACCGACAGCGGGTCGACCACCATCGCGCCGCACGCCAGCGCCACCGCCGAGTTCGCGCTCAGCAGCTCTCCCTGGCCGCTCGGCCCCAAGTTCGTGCCGCTCGGACTGCTGGTGGCTCGGGCCGACGGCAGGAGTTGGACCCGCGAGGTCGAGCTGTCGCCGCCGGGCACGGCGCTGGTGCCATGATGGCGCGCAACGGCCGGACCGTCCGGATCGCGGCGGGGCAGGGGTTCTGGGGCGACTGGCTCGAGGCGCCGGTGCGCCAGGTGCGCGGCGGCCCGATCGACTATCTGATGATGGACTACCTCGCCGAAGTGACGATGTCCATCATGCAGAAGCAGAAATCCCGCGATCCCTCGGCGGGCTACGCCCGCGATTTCGTGCCGCTCATGGAGCGGATCCTGCCCGACATCGTCGCCCGCGGGGTCCGGGTCACCTCCAATGCCGGCGGCGTGAACCCTCGCGGCTGCGCCGAGGCCGTGCTGGCCGTCGCGCGGCGGCTCGGGCTGCCGCGAAAGCTCCGCGTGGGGCTGGTCTCGGGGGACGACATCCTCGGCCGGCTCGATGAGCTCATCGGGCGGGGCCACACGCTGAGCGACATGGAAACCGGCCGCCCGCTCTCGGACGTCCGGGACCGGGTGCTCAGCGCCAACGCATACCTGGGCATGGCGCCGATCGTCGAGGCGCTGCGCGGCCGGGCCGATGTGGTCGTCACCGGACGGGTCACCGACACCGGGCTCACCCTCGGTCCGATCTTCCACGAGTTCGGCTGGTCGCCCGACGACTGGGACATGGTCGCCGCCGGGACGGTCGCCGGCCACATCATCGAGTGCGGGGCGCAGGCGTCGGGCGGGAACCTGCTCAAGGGGTGGCGCCAGGTGAAGGGGCTCGCCGACCCCGGATTCCCCATTGCCGAAGCCTCGGCCGACGGCACGTTCGTCATCACCAAGCATCCCGGCACCGGCGGCGTCGTGTCCGTCGCATCGGTCACCGAGCAGCTGGTCTACGAGATGGGGGACCCGCGGAGCTACATCACGCCCGACGGCGTTGCCGACTTCACGACCATTCACCTCGCGCCGGCCGGGCGGGATCGGGTGCGCGTGAGCGGCATCCGCGGCGGCCCCCGGACGCCCATGCTCAAGGTCTCGATCGCGTATTTCTGGGGCTACAAGGCGGTGGGAACTCTGGTCTACGCCTGGCCCGAGGCATTCGACAAGGCCAAGGCGGCCGACCGGGTGCTTCGCCAGCGGCTCGCCGACCTGGGCCTCGAGTTCGATCAGATCCTGACCGAGTTCGTAGGCGTGGACGCTACGCACGGACGGCTCAGCGGGCCCCCGGATCCCGAACTTCCCGAGGTCCAGCTCCGGGTGGGGGTGCGCGCTCGCGACCGGGCGCCGGTCGAGCGCTTCACCCGCGAGATCGCGCCCCTGGTTCTGACCGGACCACCCAGCGTGACCGGCTTCGCCGGCGGCCGGCCCGCGGTCGAGGAGGTCGTGGCCTACTGGCCGGCGCTGATCGACCGCCGCGAGATCGAGCCGCACGTCCGCGTCGAGATCCTGGAGGCATGACCGTGGCCAAGACCGCCAAGCGCTCCGCCAAGGGCGTTGCCAAGCGCTCCGGCGCCTCCCGCCCGCTCCAGCTGCGCTACCTCGCCCATGCCCGGTCGGGCGACAAGGGTAACACCGCCAACGTCGGGCTGATCGCGCTCGAGCCCGAGTTCTATCCCATCCTCGTGCGCGAGGTGACGGTCGCGCGGGTGGCACGCCATTTCAAGGGCATGGTCAACGGCGTCGACCGGTTCGAGCTGCCCAACCTGAATGCGCTCAACTTCCTGCTGCACGAGGCGCTGGACGGCGGGGGCACGATCTCGCTCAAGACCGACGCCCAGGGCAAGGTCTATTCGACCGCGCTGCTCCGCATGGAGGTCCCCGTGCCGGTGGCGCTCGCCCGCCGGCTGGCGCGAACATGACCGACGGCACGGCTCCGCTCCGGTCCACGCTCCACGGCGGCGTGCTCACGCTCACGCTCGATCGTCCCAACAAGCGCAACGCCCTGAGCGCGGCGCTGGTGGAGGCGATGCACGCCGCGCTCGAGCGGGCCGACCTGGACGCCGAGGTGCGCGTGGTCGTGCTGCGGGGCGCGGGGAAGGACTTCTGCGCCGGTGCCGACCTCGAGGAGCTGCTCGCGTCCGCCGACGCGACGCTGGCGGAGAACGAAGCCACGGCACTTCGCCTGGGCAGCCTGTTCGGGCGGATGCGAGCGCTGCCCAAGCCGGTTCTGGCGGTCGTGCATGGCCGCGCGCTTGCCGGGGGTGCCGGACTGGTCACGGCGTGCGACCTGGCGCTGGCGGGGGCCGGCGCGCAGCTCGGCTATCCGGAGATTCAGCGGGGGTTCGTGCCGGCGATGGTCATGGTGCTGCTCCGCCGCGCGGCCGGTGAGAAGGCGGCGCTCGACCTCGTGCTCACCGGCCGCCTGCTGGGCGCCGAGGAAGCTCGGGCAGCCGGCCTGGTCTCCCGCGTCGTCCCCGACGCCGAGCTCGACCGGGAAGCCGAGGCGCTGGCCGGGTCGCTGGCCTCCGCCAGCGCCACCGCGCTCGCCCTGACCAAGCAGCTCTACTATCAGCTCGACGGCCGGCCGCTCGAGGAGGGTGTCGCCCTCGGCGCCCGCGTCAACGCACTGGCCCGGCAAACCCCCGACTTCCGTGCGGCGATCGCCCGTTTCCTCCAGAGTTGACCGCCGGTGACCTACCTGCGGCTCGGCCTGGCGTTCGCGGGCTTCGCGGCGGCGCTGCTCGCGGTTGCGTTCGAAGACCGGCGGCTGGGCTGGGTGGCCATCGCTCTCCTCGCCGCTTCCGTTGTCGTGCGTGTCGTGCAGCGCCGCCGCTCTCGCGTGTGACCCATCTCACATGGCGTGTGCCCCATCCCCGCTACTTTGACGTCGACCCGTCCTGCGGACGGGAGAGCGAGCGGCCGTCGGTCCCGACGCGCCGCTTCACGGGAACCAGCCTGAAGGAGGAGCCGTATGAGGGTACCGAAGGCCGTGGCGGCGTTGGCCCTGGGCATGCTGGTGAGTGCGTCGACCTTGCATGCTCAAGGTGCGGAGTTCTCACTGGGTGGCGGCGTCGACGTGCCGCTCGGCGACTTCGATGACGCGGCGAAGCTCGGTTTCCACGGACTCGCGGGCGTATCGGTGGTCCCGACCAACTGGCCGGTGGGTATTCAGGTCGACGGCAACTGGAGCCAGTTCAAGGACGACACGCCACTCGACGTCAAGTTCCAGCTGATCTACGGCACCGCCAACCTGGTCTACAAGTTCAAGACTTCGGAAGAGACGCGGTTCCGGCCGTACCTCATCGGCGGCGGCGGCGTGTACAACTTCAAGGTCAAGGGCGACGACGTTCCGACCGGCGTCGACGACTCCGAGACCAAGTTCGGCATCAACGCCGGTGCCGGCTTCGACTTCAAGGCGGGCAGCGCGGGCCTCTTCGTCGAGGGCCGGTTCCACGACGTGTTCACGTCGGGGAGCAACACCACGTTCATCCCGATCACGGTCGGCGTCCGCTTCGGCGGCCACTGACCTGCGATGTCGTTCACCGGCCGCCTCGCGAAAGCGAGGCGGCCGGTGCGTTTCCCGGATCGTCGCTGGTGAGGCCCCGACGAACGGACTTGGCAGTCACTCGGGGCAGGCGACTTCGGCCGGGGGTTGAATGGGCGAGCGGACACGGATGGCGCTGTATCAGGGGAGCCTCGCGCTCGCCCTGGCGATCCCATTGGTCGCCGGGCTCGGCTGCGGGGGCGAAGACCTCGCGGCACCCACCACCGGCATCCTCCAGATTACCACCACAACGAGCGGACCCGGGCCGGCGGCCGAGAGCTACGTCATCCGGGTCGACGACGGCGCGCAAACCGTGATCGGCGCCAACGCGACCCTTCGGCGGGAAGATGTCGCGCCCGGGGATCACGCGGTCGAGTTGCTGGGACTGCCGGACAATTGCGCCGTGGCGGGCCAGAACCCGCGCACCATCGCCGTGGCCGCAGGCCAGACGGCGACGGTGGGCTTCGTCATCGCCTGCTCGGAGATCCTGGGCGCGATCCGGGTGAGCGTCGCGACCTCGGGGGAGCCCACCGATCCCGATGGCTACGTCGCCACGCTCGACGGCGCCGAGCCGGGCATCGCCCTCGGAGCGAACGGCAGCGTGAGCTTCACCGGTCTCACCGCCGGCAGCTACACGGTTGTCCTGACGGGCGTCGCGGCCAACTGCGGCGTGGACGGGGGGCCGTCGCGCGAGGTGACCGTGACGCCCGGAGCGACGTCCGATATCGGATTCGTCGTGACCTGTGCCCAGCCGAAGGGCGGCATTCAAGTCACGACCACCACTACGGGCTCGTCTCCGGACCCCGACGGCTATGCCGTGAGCGTCGACGGCGGGAGCCCAGTGGCGATCGGAGCGAACGGGACGGTCGACCTCGACGGATTCGCGCTCGGGCCGCACACCGTGCTGCTCTCCGGCCTGGCCGCCAATTGCCATCTCGACGGGGACAACCCGCGCTCGGTCGATGTGGTAGCGGGCTCGACCGGCGTCGCCTTTCAGGTGAGCTGCCTGGGAGCGGACGCCTTGATCGCGTTCACCTCGAACGCGTTTCAGCTGCTGGCCATCTTCGTCGTGGCTCCCGACGGCAGCGGACTGAGGAACCTCACTCCAGACGGCCTGTTCGAGTCGGACCCGGTCTGGTCACCGGACGGCCGGAAGATCCTGCTGGTGCGGGACGGCGATCTCTACGTGATGAATGCGGACGGCACCGGTCGGGTCGGGGTGGCCGACGGCCAGCAGATCTCGGAACACAGGTGGTCGCCTGACGGCCGCCTGATCGCCTACGTGGACCTGCGGCAGGAGGGCGATGAGGTATTCGACGATCTCTGGGTCATGCAGGCGGACGGGACCGGCAAGGTCAAGGTGGCCGAGCAGGCGTTCAATTTTTCCTGGTCGCCGGACGGACGTCTCGTCTACACGAGCGTCGCGGACTTCGGGGACGTCCACCTGCGCATCATCAACGCGGACGGCAGCGGCGATCTCCGGCTGACGAGCCGGGCGGCGTTCCAGCCTGCCTGGTCGCCCGACGGCAGCCGGATCGCCTTCGTGACCCTGGGGGACAAGGACATCTTCCTCATCGACCCGGACGGGGGGCACGAGGTGAACCTGACGCAGGGCCTCAGCGAGGATGAGGAGCCGACCTGGTCGCCGGATGGCAGTCGGCTCGCGTTTACGCTCGGGCCCCTCGACCAGTCACTGGAGAGCGAAATCGCCGTGATGAATCGGGATGGCGGCGGGCGCACCATCCTGACCAATCACCCGGGGTTCGACTTCCAGCCGGCCTGGTCCCCCGACGGAACGAAGATCGTCTTCACGAGGTCCGAGGCGAGCGGGGACGACGAGATCTACGTCATGAACGCGGACGGCAGCGCGCAGACCGACGTGAGCCGCAGCCCGGAGACGATCGAGACCACACCCAACTGGAATGGCCAGGGAGGCACGGGGATGGTGGCCAGCAGGCAGGCGTCATTCTACCGGAGCTGGCTGCGAGCGAATCACCGGATCTCCAGCCAGTGGGACCAGGCGCGAGGCACACGGGGCCGATAGCCCTCACCCGATCCGTCCGTGGTTGTCATCGATCGCACCCCGCGTTCGTGAAGGTTCGCGCGTCCCGGTGCGTCCTCGCGTCACCGGGATGCGAGCGGCTGTTCGCCGGCCACCATCTTGTTTCATGTCCGCGTCGATGGACGAGGCCCGCCGTCTCCTCCGCCACCATTTCGGGCACGATGACTTCCGTCCCGCCCAACGCCCCGTCATCGCCTCCGTGCTTGCGGGGCGGGACACCCTGGCGGTCCTTCCTACGGGCGGCGGCAAGTCGGTCTGCTTCCAGGTCCCGGCACTGGTCGCCGGCGGGCTCACTCTCGTCGTCTCACCGCTCATCGCACTCATGCAGGATCAGGTCGCGGCCGCGGTGGCCCGCGGTATCGCCGCGGCGGCGCTCCACAGCGGGGTGGGGGACACGGATCGAGAGCGTATCTGGCGCGAGTTGCGGAGCCGGACGCTCCGGCTGCTGTACGTCTCCCCCGAGCGGCTCACGCGCCTCGCCCCCCAGCTCCAGGAGCGCGCTCTCCTCCCGGCGCTGCTCGCCGTCGACGAGGCGCACTGCATCGCCGAGTGGGGGCACGATTTCCGACCGACCTACCGGACGCTCGGCGCCGCGCGCTATCGGCTCGGACGGCCGCCGACGATTGCCCTGACCGGCAGCGCCACGCCCGACGTCCGCCGCGACATCGCCCGCTCGCTCCGCTTCGTGCCCGGCCGCTACGACGAGCACCTCGGCTCGTTCGATCGCGCCAACCTCTGGTTCGGCGTGGTTCCGGTCGCGAGCGAGCGGGCGCGGCTCGAGGCGCTCGTGCGCCTGCTCGCCGACGACGACCGGATGGTCATCGTCTATGCGCCGACCCGCAGTGTCACCGAGGCCATCGCCCGGGCCCTGGCCCATGCGGGGCACCGGGCGGCACCATACCACGCCGGTCTCACGCGCGAGCGCCGGAGCCGCACGCTCGAGGCCTTCCTCGACGACCGGCTCGACGTAATCGTCGCCACCTGCGCGTTCGGCATGGGCATCGACAAGCCGCGCATCCGGATGGTGGTCCACTGGACCCTGCCGCCCACTCCCGAGGCCTACTACCAGGAGGCCGGCCGCGCCGGACGCGACGGCGAGTTCGCTCGCTGTGTGCTGCTCTGGCGGGCGGGGGACGCGGCGCTCCACCGTCGGCAGCTCGACGTAACGTTTCCGCCCCGCGCGCAGCTCGAGCGCCTCTGGCGTGAGGGCGAGCACTGCAATGCGGTCCCGGCCAACGTACGGGCCGCGGCGGAGCGGCTGCGCCACGAGCTCAAGCCGGAGCAGGGGTCGGTCGACTGGTCCCTGATCGCGGAGCGCCGGCGGCGGGCCGAGGCCCGGATCGCGGCGGTAGAGAGCTATGCCCGTGGACGGACGTGCCGGCGGCGGGTGCTGCTCGAGTACTTCGGCGAGCGATTGGAGCGCTGTTCCGGCTGCGATCGGTGCCGGCGCAGGCCGGTGCCGGTCCCCGAAGAGCCCGGGGTGTCGGCGCGCCTCTCGCGGCTGCGCGCGGTCGTGGGCGTACGGCGCGGTCCCTGGGGCGCGCCGATCCTCGAGCCCGAGGTGCTGGTGGCGCTCGCCCGACAGCCCCCGGGCGATGAGGCCACCCTGGCGGACGTGCCCGGGGTCGGGAGTGCGCTGGCTGCCAGGTGGGGTGGCGCCATCCTCGGCGCGCTCCACTCGGTGGGCGAGTCCGGGCAGGGCGCCACCGGAGCTACCAACAGCCACGGACCCGCGACGAGGCGGGGATCGAGATTCGCCACGCCGCACGGGGGCGATGTCGGCCCGGCGCCGGCTGGCTCTCGCCGCCAGGCCCTCGAGGGCTGGCGCGCACGGGCGGCGGCCGCCCTCGGCGTTCCAGATTACGTTGTGCTCCGTGACGCCGCCGTCGCCGCGCTCGCCAGCAGCGACATCCGTGATGAGCGAGCCCTCGGCGCGGTGTCGGGCCTCGGTCCGCGCACCCTGGCCAAGCACGGCCGGACCCTCCTGGGGCTGATCGCGGCGCATCCGCCCGACCGTTATCTTCTGCCCGTGGATCGGACCGGCGCCGAGCGTTGACCGCCGGCCTATATTCCGTCACCTCATACCAGCCGGTCGCTTTCATGGACGATTCGCTCTACTTCACCGAGCACCATCACCAGGTCCGCGAGATGGTCCGCGAGTTCTCGCGGACGCAGATCGCACCTGTCGCACGCGAGTTGGACCGGACCTCCACGTTCCCGTGGGACAACATCAAGGCCATGGGGGAGCTCGGGCTCCTGGGCGTACCCTGGAGCGAGGAGCTGGGCGGCGCCGGCATGGACCAGCTCTCGTACTACATCACCATCCACGAGATGGCCAAGGTGGATGCGAGCCACGCGCTCACCATCAGCGCGCACACCAACCTCGGCACGTCGCCGATCGTCGAGTTCGGCACCGAGGATCAGAAGCGGCGGTATGTGCCCTTGCTCGCCTCGGGCCGGGTGCTCGGCGGCTTCGGGCTCACCGAGCCGGGCGCCGGCAGCGACGCCGGCGGCACCGCTACGACCGCCATCGACAAGGGCGACCACTATCTACTCAACGGGTCCAAGATCTTCATCACCCACGCCGGCGTGGGCGAGATCTTCTCGGTCACGGCCCGCACCGAGCCGGGCCGCGGCAACAAGGGCATCACCAGCTTCATCGTGAGCAAGGATACGGTCGACCTCGAGCAGGCCGCCCGGCTGGGCGTGGGACATGCGGCCGATCTGCCCAAGATCGCCGGCGTCCGCGCCGGGAAGAAGGAGGACAAGATGGGCTGGCGCGCGAGCGACACGCGGGAGCTCATCTTCGAGGACGCCGTGGTGCCCAAGGAGAATGTCCTGGGCCAGGTCGGGAAGGGGTTCATCAATTTCCTGAAGACGCTCGACGCGGGCCGCATCGGGATCGCCGCCCTGTCGCTCGGAATCGCGGAAGGTGCGTACGACGAGGCGCTCCGGTACGCAGGTGTCCGGAAGCAGTTCGGCCGTCTGATCGGGAGCTTCCAGGGCATCAACTTCCAGCTGGCCGATATGGCCCTCGAGATCGAGGCCGGCACCCACCTGCTGTATCACGCCGCCTGGCTCAAGCAGAACGGCAAGCCGTTCAAGAAGGAAGCGGCCATGGCCAAGCTCTTCTGTTCCGAGCTGGCCATGCGCACCACCACGAAGGCGGTCCAGATCTTCGGCGGCTACGGCTACACCACCGACTATCCGGTCGAGCGGATGATGCGGGACGCGAAGGTCTGTGAGATCGGCGAGGGGACGAGCGAGATCCAGCGGCTGGTCATCGCTCGGCAGATCCTCGGGCAGGTGGTGGACTGAGTTGCCCTAAGCTTCGACGCGACATATAATTGGCGCGAGTGCTGACGCGCCGCCTCGCGGACCCGGCCAAGGCCGGGCGCCCCCCGGGCCGGCGCGTCGCTGCAGACTGAAGTCCATTCCCAGGCATGCTGCGGCAAGCGGGTCGGGGTGCGCGCGACGGCGCCCCACCGTGGCTGAGGTCATCACTTGAAGCGCGAGATCCTGATCACCGGGAGCCAGCGGGAAACCCGCGTGGCCATCCTGGAAGACGACCGCCTCGTCGAGCTCCTCGTCGACCGCCCCGACCATCGCCGCACTGTCGGCGACATCTACCTCGGACGGGTCGAGGCGGTGCTGCCGGGCATTCAGGCGGCGTTCGTGGACATCGGTCAGGAGAAGAGCGCGTTCCTGCATGCCTCCGACCTCCTCGAGCCGGACGAGGACGAGGATCCCGCGGAAGAGGCCGAGGAGGAAGCCGACCCCGAGGCCGATCCGGCGTCAGCGGAGGCTCCGGAAGCGGCCGGAGCCGAAGAGAGCCCCGGCGAGCGAAAGGGTGGCTGGCGGGGTCGGGACCGGCGGCGCCGGGGTCGGCCCAACGGTGGCGCCGCGGCCACCGAGCGCGCGCCCAACGGGGGCGAGACCCGGCAGCGGGAGATCTCCCCCCGCCGCGCGGTGCCCAACATCCAGGATATCCTCAAGAAGGGCCAGACCCTCCCCGTGCAGGTGACCAAGGAGCCCATCAGCACCAAGGGTTGCCGGGTCACAGCCCAGATCTCCCTCCCCGGCCGCTTCCTCGTCTACATGCCCTACGCCTCCAAGGTGGGCGTGAGCCGGAAGATCGAGAGCCGGGAGCAGCGCGCGAAGCTGCGCGAGATGGTCACCAAGCTCCTGCCGAAGGACTCGGGTGGCGTCATCGTGCGGACGGTGGCCGAGGGCGTGACGGAGGAGCACTTCCGGCGGGAGATCGAGTCGCTCCTGGCGCTCTGGCGGAAGATCAATCGCAAGAAGACGTTCGTGCGCCGCGCGCCGGCCCTGCTCCAGCGCGAGACCAGCCTGACGCGCGGGATCATCCGCGACCTCTTCAGCGCCAAGGTGGACGCCCTCCACGTCGACTCGCGCGAGCTGTACAACGAGATCGAGCAATACCTCAGCCAGATCGATCCCGAGCTCATCGGCCGGGTGCACATGTACACCGAGGCCACGCCGCTGTTCGACAAGTTCGACATCGAGTCCGAGATCCGCGACCTCTTCAAGGCCCGGGTGGAGCTGCCGACCGGCGGTTCGCTCATCATCCAGCCGACCGAGGCGCTGATCAGCATCGACGTGAACACCGGCCGCTACACGGGTAAGAAGGATCCCGAGAAGACGATCCTCCGGACCAACCTCGAGGCCGCTCGCGAGATCGCCCGGCAGATCCGGCTGCGCGACATCGGCGGCATCATCGTGTGCGACTTCATCGACATGGAGACCCGGTCGAACCGCGACAAGGTGCTCCAGGAGCTGCGGACCCACCTCGGCCGCGACCGCGCCCGCACCAAGGCGCTGGCGGTGTCGGAGCTTGGCCTGGTCGAGATGACCCGCCAGCGGGTGCGGCCGTCGCTCTGGCACTCGATGACCACCGACTGTCCCACCTGTGCGGCGAGCGGACGGGTCTTCACCCCCGAAGTCGTGGCCCGGCGGCTCGAGCGCGCACTCAAGCGAGCGGGCCACGAGCACCGGGAGCGCCAGCTCACGGTCCGGCTCCATCCGGAGGTGGCGCTCTACCTCCTCGAGGAGGAGCCGAAGCTGCTCCAGACCTTGTCGAAGCTGACGAGCCTCGACCTGGAGCTGCGCGACGATCCGATGATGCGGCTGGACGAGTTCCGGCTGATGAGTCGGCCGGCGGGGCGGGATGTGACGGAGCTGTACGCGGTGGCATGAAGGCGGTCGGGCGGT
>DASSYY010000123.1:0-2286 GCA_035703025.1 Gemmatimonadales bacterium
GCGAGAGCACCTGCTGCGCCCTGAGCTGAGTGCGGAACGACCACAGGCCGGTGAACGCGAGAAAGGCCATCATCGCGGCGTACGGCCAGGACGGGACGAGCCGCGGCACCTCGAGCAGCGGCGCGCTCACCAGGGAGAGCACGGCGCAGGAGCCGAGCTCGAGCGCCAGCAGCCGCGCGATGGGCATCCGCGCGGCGTAGTGACCGGCGGCCACGATCTGTCCAGTGAAGAGGATCGCGCAGCCAATGGTCAGCAGGTCGCCCCGGTTGAGGCCGTCGCCTCCCGCGGGGCTGGTGAGGAGCCAGGTGCCGGCCACCGCCAGCGCGATCGCCGCGAGGGTCGGGCCGCGGGGGAGCGTGCGGTGGATCAGAAACTGGAGTACCGGGACGAGCGGCGTCGACAGAATGGTGAGAAAGGCCGAGCGCGAGGGCGTGGTGTGCTGCAGACCGTTGGTCTGAAACACGAAGCCGGCCCAGAAGAGGCCGCCGAGCACCAGCCCGCCGACCGCCTGCTCGCGGGTGAGCCCGCGAAAGCCGGCGGTGATGAGCAGCGTGGCCAATCCGAAGCGGACGCCCAGCAACATGAGCGGGGAGGTGTACTGCAGCGTCTGCTTGAGGACGGTGAACGACGCGCCCCACACCAGGCACACGAGGACCAGCGCCACCACCGCTTGGCGGCGCGTCATCCAGCGAGGGCGGTGGCTGCGGCCGGCTCGGGGAGGAGACTCTTGAGGTAGCGACCGGTGTGCGAGGCGTCGACGCGGACCAGGTCTTCGGGGGTGCCCTGGGCCACCACCCGCCCGCCGCCGTCGCCGGCCTCGGGACCGAGGTCGACGATCCAGTCGGCCCGCTTGACCACGTCCATGTGGTGCTCGATGACGACGACGGTATGACCGGCATCCACCAGCCGGTCGAGCACCTGGATCAGGACGCGGACGTCGTCGAGATGGAGGCCGGTGGTGGGCTCGTCGAGGATGTAGAGCTTGCGGCCGTCCTTCTTGCCCGCCTGGGCGAGCTCGCGTGCGATCTTGAGCCGCTGGGCCTCGCCGCCCGACAGCGTGGTGGCCGGCTGGCCCAGCCGGAGGTAGCCCAGGCCGACCTGCTGGAGCTGCCAGAGCGCCGCGCCCAGCTTCGGCTGATGCCGGAAGCGGGTGATTGCCTCGTCCACGGTCCACTGGAGCACGTCATGGATCGAGTGCCCCTGGATCCGGACGTCGAGGACGTCGCGCCGGTAGCGGGTGGCGCCGCACACCTCGCAGGGGACGAACACATCCGCGAGGAAGACCATCTCGACCTGGACGTGGCCCGCGCCTTCGCAGGCGTCGCACCGTCCGCCGGGGAGGTTGAACGAGAAGGTGGCCGACGAATACTTTCGCTCGCGCGCAAGCGGCTGGGCGGCGAACAGCTCGCGGATCTCGTCGAACGCCTTGATATAGGTGATGGGGTTGGAGCGCGGCGAGCGCCCGATCGGCGACTGGTCCACCAGCAGCACGTCCTTGAGCAGCTCCCACCCGCTGAGCGACGCCACCTGGCCCACCGGCTCGCCGAGGTGGCTCTTGGCCGAATGCCCGCCGTGGAGCCGGGCCTCGAGATTCCGATAGACCACGTCGTAGAGCAGGCTGCTCTTGCCCGAGCCGCTCACGCCGGTGATCGCCGTGAGCGTCCCGAGCGGGATGTCGGCATCGACGCCCTGGAGGTTGTGCAGCGTGGCGCCGCGCACCCGGAGCCAGCGCGGCCCGGCGGGGCGGCGCACGCTCGGCACGGCGATGCGTTTCTCGCCGGTGAGGTACTGCCCGGTGAGCGACTGCCGGGCCGCGGACACCGGGCCCGCGTGCACCACGCGGCCGCCCCGGTCGCCCGAGCCCGGGCCCAGCTCGAGCATGAAGTCCGCCTGGCGGATCGCCGCGAGATCATGCTCGACGACGACCACGGTGTTGCCGGCGTCGCGCAGCCGACGCAGCAGAGCCAGCAGCCGGTCGGTGTCGCGCGGATGCAGTCCGACCGACGGCTCGTCCAGCACGTAGAGCGTGTCGACCAGGCGGGAGCCGAGCGCGTTGGCGAGCGAGATCCGCTGCGCCTCGCCACCCGAGAGCGTGCGGGTCTGGCGGTCGAGCGTGAGGTAGCCGAGCCCCACGTCGCGAAGGAAGCCGAGCCGGGCGGCGAGCTGGTCGACGACCAGCGCCGCGATCTCGCGCTCGAACGGCGTCAGCGACACCCCGGCCACCCACTCGTGGATCCCGTCCACCGAGCGGGACGCCACGCCGGCGATGGTGTCGCCGCCGATCCG
>DASSYY010000161.1:0-4122 GCA_035703025.1 Gemmatimonadales bacterium
ACCTCGACGCCGTTGAGGTCGGGGAGCCGGACGTCGAGGGTGACGAGGTCCGGCATATCGGTGGCGAGGCGGAGCGCGTCCTTTCCCGTGGCGGCCTCCAGAACGTGGAAGCCGGCCTTGCTCAGCACCCGGCAGACGTAGTAGCGCTCGGCGTCGTTGTCGTCCACGACGAGGATCGTGGTCCTGGGCTCAGGCATGCTCGACCTCGATGGCGTGCAGCCCCTGGCCGGAAGGTCGTCCGGTCGGTACGTACACGGCCGGGATGGTGACCCTGAAGGTCGAGCCGACGCCGGGCGTGCTCGTGAGGGCGACCCCCCCGCCAAGGAGCTCCGCCAGCTTGCGCGAGAGCGGGAGGCCGAGCCCGGCGCCGGTGGCCTTCCGCTGCAGGGCGCTCTCGAGCTGTGAGAACTCCTCGAAGATGCGCTCCTGGTCCTCCGGGGCGATGCCGATTCCGGTATCGGCGACGGCGAAGACGACCTTGTCGTCATCGGCCAGGGCCGCGCTGACCCGGACCTCCCCCCGCTCGGTGAACTTGAGCGCGTTGGCGATGAAGTTGCGCAGGATCTGCGACAGCTTCCCCTCGTCGGTCGTGAGCGGCGGGACGTCGACCGGCTCGTCCAGCACCAGCGTCACGCGGTCCGACGGCGCCAGCGCGCGGAACATCCCGCGCAGGGCGGAGAACAGGTCGACCGCGGTGAAGGTCGTAGGGCGCACGACGCTCCGGCCGGCCTCGATGCGCGCGAGGTCGAGCAGATCGTTGACCATCTCCGAGAGGGTCGACGCCGCGTCGCGAACGAAGCGGACCTGCCGATCCTGCTCCTCGGTGAGCGGGCCGTCCATGCGCTCGATCAGGAGCCGGGTGATGTTGAGGATCGCGTTGAGCGGCGTCCGGAGCTCGTGGCTGATGTTCGACAGGAAGCGGGACTTGAGCTCGGAGGCGCGGGCCAGGTCGGCCGCCTTCTCGTCGAGCTCGGCGTAGAGCGCCAGCACGCCGCGGTTGGTCTCGGCCAGCTCCTGGTTCAGTCGCTCGATCTCGGTCTGGCGCTCGCGCAGCTCGTCCAGCGCGCGGAGCATTTCCTGGTTCTGCTCGCGGATCTCGGTCAGCGGGTCGTGCGGGGCCAGCAGTGCGAGCTCGCGGCTCAGACGCGACACATCCGAGGCGGCGACCGCGGCGGATACGGGGCCTTCGATCAATTTCTCCAGCACGACCACCGTGCCCTCGCCGGGCGTGGACCGCACCGTGAAGCGGTCGCTCAGCCGGCGCGCGCCCAGGATGCCGAGTCCCAGTCCCGTGGGCGAGCGATAGCGCCCATCGAGCACGTCCGCGAGGCGCGCGATGCCGGGGCCGCGGTCCCGCACGGAGATCTGCAGCCGGGGCGGCGCCGCGCCGAGCTCGAAGACCACCTTGCCCCCGCCGGCGTACTGAAAGGCGTTGCGCGCGATCTCGGAGACGGCCGTGGCGATCCGGGTCTGGTCCTGCGGGGCGAGGCCGAGCAGGCTCGCGAGCTGGCGGGCGCGCTGGCGGGCCAGGACGACGTCGTGCTCCGACCGGATCTCGGTCGTGAGAATGGGCGGGATCACGCCGGCACCTCGCGGGCGGCCACCACCGTCACGTCGTCCCGGCCCCGGGAGAAGTCGCGGTAGAGCACCGCCGCGAGCAGTGCGGGGTCGCGCGCCGCCAGGGCGGGATAGCGGTCGAGGGTCCAGCGCGTCTGGAGTCCATCGGAGTACAGCACCAGCACCGACCCTTCCGACCACGGATAGGAGAACGACTGGACCTTCCGGCACTCGTGGCCCACGATGCCCGCGTGAGAGACGAGGTTGCGGCTGGCGCCGGCCGTCATGACCACCCCGCCGATGTTGCCGACCCCGGTGAAGAGGATCTCGCCGTCGGCCGGCCGCAGCTGCGCGAGACCGATAGCAGCCCCGCGGGTGGGTCGCAGCGCCGCGTGGACGAAGCCGAGCAGGTCCTCGGCCGGCGCCATCGGACGCTCGCGGAAGACCCGCACGGCCTCCGAGGCGGCGAGCGCGGCGGCCGCGCCATGGCCGAGGCCATCGGCGACGAGCACCGACCAGCGACCCGCCTCCGCCGCCCAGGTCCACGCATCGCCGCAGATGTCCTCGCCCGCCATGGGCACCGACACCCCGGAGACCACGGGTCCGCGCCCCCGCGGACCGGGGCCGGGTCCGATCCGGGCGAGTACGGCGGTGCCCGCCCCAGGCGCCGAAAAGATGTCGCAGCGATCGGCGATCCGCCGGACGGCCCCGAGACCGGTGCCGTGGCTGCCTCCGGTCGAGAATCCGTCCCGCAGCGCGTCCTCCACGTTCGCCATCCCGGGGCCGCGGTCGAGGGCGACGATCTCCAGGCCGCCGCCCTCGTCCGTCGGCCGGACGAGCAGCTCGCCACCGCCGCCGTGGCGCACCAGGTTGGTGGCCAGCTCGGTGACCACCAGGGCGACGTTGCCGCCCACCGTCGGCGTGCAGCCCAGCCCTTCGGCGAGCGTCACCGCGGCCCGGCGGGCGGCGCCCACCTGGGATGAGTCGTGGACGGCCAGCGCGAGGGTATGCGTCTGCACTTGCCCTTACTTCCAGCGGGTGATGGTGACGACCGTGCCCTCGCCCGGCCGCGACTCGATGGCAAACTCGTTGGCCAGCCGGCGCGCGCCGCCCAGGCCGAGGCCGAGGCCGCCCCGGCTGGTGTAGCCGTCCCGGAGAGCCTGCTCGAGGTCGCTGATGCCCGGGCCCTGGTCCTGACAGGTGAGGCGGAGGCCGCGGCGGCCGTGGTTGGCCAGGAGCTCCAGCCGGGCGGTGCCGCCGCCCCCGTGCTCGAGAGTATTCCGTGCGAGCTCGCTCGCCGCGGTCACCATCTTCGTCTGGTCCACCAGGCTGAAGCCCACCTCGACCGACCACTCGCGCGTCCGCTGCCGCACCCGCACGATGTCGTTCGAGTTGCGGATCTCGAGCGACTCGGTCCGCTCGACGGTCATGGCCTCCCGCCGACGCGGTCGCGCACTGCGGCCTGGAGCAGATCCATGCCGCGCTCCACGTTGAGTGCCGTGCGCACCCCCGGCAGCGAGAGCCCGAGCTCGACCAGGGTGATGGCCACGGCCGGCTGCATGCCGACCACGACCGTCACCGCGTCCAGCACGCGCGCCATGCCTGCGATGTTCGCCAGCATCCGGCCGATGAAGGAATCGACGACCTCGAGCGAGCTGATGTCGATCAGCACGCCCCGGGCGCTGGTGCGCGAGATCCGGTCGGTCAGGTCCTCCTGCAGGGTCAGCGCGAGCTGGTCGTGCATGTCCACCTGGATCGTGACCAGGAGAAACTCCCCCATCCTGAGAATCGGGATGCGTTCCACGGAGCCCCCGCTACTGCCGGGTCGTGGCGACGCGCGCCACGGCCAGCCCGCGCCGCTGCAGCGCGGTGGCGAACGCGTCGGCCAGGGTCGCCTTGGTTCCGATGTCGCCCAGGTCCACGCCGAGATGCACGATGGTCTGGGCGATCTGGGGCCGGATGCCGCTGATGATGCAGTCGGCGCCCATGAGCCGAGCCGCCGTCACGGTCTTGATCAGGTGCTGCGCGGTCAGGGTATCCACCGTGGGCACGCCCGTGATGTCGATGATGGCGACCTCGGCTCCGGTCTCCACGATCCGCTGGAGCAGCGTCTCCATGACCACCTGCGTGCGCGCGCTGTCGAGCGTGCCGATCATCGGGAGCGCCAGGATCTGGTCCCAGAGCTTCACCACCGGCGTCGAGAGCTCGAGCATGTCCTGCTGCTGGCGCGAGATGACCTCCTCGCGGCTCTTCTGGTGCACTTCGGTGGTGTAGAGGCCGAGCCGGTCGAGCACGTCGTCGGCACGCCGGATCTCCTCGAACAGGGTCGGCGCATCCTTGCCCAGCTCGTCCCTGAGGCGGAGGAACAGCGGCGCCTTGAGCGAGAAGACAAACGCGGCGGTCTCGGAGGGGCTGAACCCCTGCAGGCTCCGGCTCCTGGAGACGCTGGTCAGCATGTCCCGCACCGGCGTCCAGCTCGTGGCTCGCGCGACGTCTTCCATGGCGCCCTGCTCGGCGGCGGCGCGAAAGAGGCCGAGGAACTCGCGCGATTGCGCCTCGAGCTCG
>DASSYY010000219.1:0-8220 GCA_035703025.1 Gemmatimonadales bacterium
GGACCTGCTCTCCGGGGGTTTGATACCCGGTCGCAGGTGCCTCGCCACTTCCTGAGTCCGGCTCCCGGTCGATCGCCCTACCGCTCTCCCTCGCCCCCGACCGCCTGACCGCCCGACCGCCCGACCATCTTCCTCACCCTCACCCACAGCGACACCAGATACGCTACCAGGATCACCGGCGCCACCACGTAGGCGGCGATCATGTAGCCCGCATTCTGAGGCGTCTCAGGCATCGCTGGTCTCGTCCCGCGCGTCCTGCGCCATGCCCAGCCCGTACCGCAGCGTCACTAGGCCGACGTAGAGCAGCGTGAACACCGCCGTCGAGATCAGCAGCGTCCGGAGCATCTCCGGCGGGAGCGACGGCGCGCTCGGCTTGAGCACGACCGGCTGCGGGTGCAGGGTCCGGAACAGGTACACGCTGAGGTGGATGAACGGGACCAGCAGCATCCCGAGGATGCCCACCACGGCGCTGAAGCGGGCCCGCTCGGACGGGTCGTGTAGCGAGGCCCGAAGGGCCAGGTAGCCGATGAAGAGAAAGAACAGGAACAGGGTGAGCGTGAGCCGCGCGTCCCAGGTCCACCAGGTGCCCCAGATGGGCTTGGCCCAGATCGGCCCGGTGGTGAGCATGATCGCACTGAACGCCACTCCCACTTCCGCCGAAGCGGCGGCGAACCGGTCGAGCCGCGGATCGTGCAGCCAGAGGTAGAGCGCGCTCGTGATCCCGACCAGCGAGAAGGAGATCAGCGCGCTCCACGCGGCCGGCACGTGCAGATAGAAGATCTTCTGCGCCATGCCCTGCCGCGCCTCGACCGGCGTGTAGACCAGCGCCAGCACGTAGACCGCGGCCAGGCCGGCGAGGGCCACGAGGCTGATCCCGAGCCCGAGGCGGGCGGTCGCCCGGGCGGCCGCCGTCGTCATTCGTCCACCACCGCGCTGAAGGCCATGGTGCAGAGGGTCACGAACACGATGTCATAGAGGGCAAGGAGTCTAAGCCATCCCAGCATCTCGCTCAATGGACGGCCCGCCAGCAGCCGCGAGGTCACCTGCACCGCGCCGATCAGCGGCGGCACCATGAACGGCAGGAGCAGCACCGGCAGCATCAGCTCGGCGAACCGGGTGCGGACCGCCATCGCGCTGAAGATCGTGCCGACCGACACGAAGCCGATCGTGGCCAGCGCCGTCACGCCGATGATGCCCGGCAGCGCGGCGGTCAGGTCGACGTTGAAGAAGAGCACGAACAGGGGCAGCGTCACCGCCTCGACCGTGCCCACGAAGGCCAGGTTCGCCAGCAGCTTGCCGCCGAAGAGCGCCCCGCGCGGCACCGGCGCGAGCAGCAGGCCGTCGAGGGCGCCGTGCTCCCGCTCGATGGTGAAGGCGCGGTTGAGCGCCACCATGGCCGCCAGCGCGAAGGTGACCCACAGGACGCTCGGCGCCAGGTCCGTCGCCGAGATCGCCGTCGGGTCGCGCGCGAAATTGAAGACCACCAGGACCAGCGCGGCGAACACCACCGCCGACAGCAGCGCCGTCCGGCTCCGGAGCTCGGCCCGGATGTCCTTGCCGGCGATCGCCAGCGCCAGCCGGAGCGCGTCAGGCACCGATCCACTCCCGGTAGCGCGGCAGGAAGCGCTCGAGCGGCCCCGCCCTCGGCTCGTCGCAGACCCAGCGCCCCTCGACCATCACCGCCACCCGCGTCGCCACGTCCCATACCTCGGCCAGATGGTGGGTCACGACCACGAGGCCGAGCGCCTCGGCCCGACGAGCCTCGAGCATCGCCCGCAGGCGGTCCGCCGAGACCGCGTCGAGCGCGGTGAACGGCTCGTCGAGCAGGAGCACCCGCGGACCGTGGAGCAGCGCCCGGGCGATCGCCGCCCGCTGGAGCAATCCGCGGCTCAGCCGGCGCGGGGACTCGTCCGCCCGGCCCGCCAGCCCCGCGGCATCGAGCGCCGCGCGGGCCGCCTCGGCCGGCCGGGCGAGGCCGTACAGGCGCGCGACAAAGGCCAGGTTCTCCGCCAGCGTGAGGTCGTCGTACAGCAGCGACTGGTGCGACAGCAGCCCGATCGCTCGGCGGACCCGGGCCGCATCGCCGGTGAGCGGCTGGCCGAGCACTCGGACCTCGCCGGCGGTCGGGCGCATGAGACCCGCCAGGATCCGGAGCAGCGTGCTCTTGCCCGCGCCGTTCGGGCCCGCGACCGCCAGTACCTCGCCCGGGGCGAGGCTCAGATCGATGTCGTGGAGGACCCGAAGGCGACCGAAGGAGCGACGCAGGCCACGGGCGGCGAGCAGTGGCTCGCCGTCACGAGACGGCATCGATCCGCGCGCCGAGCTCGTCGAGGCGGAAGGGTTTGACGATGTAGCCGGAGTGGGGAAGATTGAGGACCTTGAGCTGGGGCTCGATGCTCATGTACGCCGTGGTGATGATCACCGGCAGGTCCGGCTGGCTCAAGCGAATCCGCCGGAGCAGCTCGACCCCGTCGGTGTCGGGCAGGCGCATGTCCAGGACCGCGACGTCGGGGGGCTGCAGCTCGAGCTGCTCCATCGCTTCCGCCCCCGTGCGGGCGAAGACGAGGTCGTACCTCGGCTGGAAGGCCCGCTGGTAGCTGAGTCGCAGCGCGGGCTCATCCTCCACGATCAGGACACGCCGGCGGCGCTTTGCCTCGGTCATGCGACGTACCCCGCGACCCGGTGCCCACGGGCACTCGCTGGATGGGATGGGGAGCCCGCGGGGTACACTAACCTCTTCCCGGGGTCGCGTCCATAGCACAAGCGCCCCGTCCTGCGACGGGGCGCTCGCTCAGTCATAGCTGGCTTCGACGACGAACAGGTCGTACAGCTTGGTGATGGTGAGGAGGAAGCGAATCTCCTCGCTCGGATTGCGCAGCACCACCGGCTGGCGCCGCTCGGCGGCCAGGCGCTGGATCAGCATCAGCGCGCCCAGTCCCGCGGAATCGACTTCCCGTGTGTGGGTGAGGTCGATGACCAGCCGGCCGGAGCCTTGGGGCATCTCCTCGAGCAGCTGCTCCGCCGCCTGGCGGATCGCGACACGTGTCTCCAGACCGAGCGTCTCCGGCGCGGCCAGGCCACGTTCCAACTCCTGCGGGGTCCTCATCCATCCTCCTTCGGCACCGAGCTATCTCACCACCAGCAGGTGAGACCTCTAGTTTTGCGGCCCCGGATCACTCCGGGTGTGCTCTTATCGAGAGAATCGACGCCTCGCCGCAGGTCACGTTGCGGCTGCGCCCTCGAGAAAGGCGAGTCCGGTGCCAATGGCACCAAGTCAATGTCAGTTGGTCACTTACAGATGGGCCCCTGGACCTGAGTGCGACCGCTTGCGTCGCAGACCGCGAGATTCTACTGCAAAAGCGGCATCGGGGTAAGAGGCAGGCGGGCCAAGGCGCCCCGACTAGAACTGGATCTGCGCACCGAGCTCGACGACCCGGTTCGGCGGCAGGCCGAAGAAGGCGGTGGCCGACCGCGCATTCCGCGTCATCAGTACGAACAGCTTCTTGCGCCAGACCGACATTCGGGTCAACCCGGCGCCATCGCCCGAGGCCGCCTCCTTGTCCGAGCCGTGAGTCACGATCAGCGTCTCACGGCCGAGGTAGAAGCTGGTCTCCATCACCTTCACGGCCACCGGCCGCCCGTTCCCGCTCGTGCGTGCGAGCGCACCGAGTACGGCGGGCACGTCGGGCGTTTCCATGAAGCCGTAATGCGCCACCACCTCGTAGAACCCCTCGCCCAGCTCCCGGCAGACCACCCGGTCCTCCGGGTCCACCTGCGGGATCTCCTCCGTCACCACCGACATGAGCATCACCTTTTCGTGCAGCACCTTGTTGTGCTTGAGGTGGTGCAGCAGCACCGGCGGCGCTCCGCTCGAGTTCGACGTCAGGAACACGGCGGTGCCCGGCACGCGGGGCGGCTTTCGCCGGACGACGTCGGCCAGGAACAGATCCATCGGGAGCGTGCTCTCCCGTACGATGGCCGCGAGCCGCGCCCGGCCCCGGTTCCAGGTAGTCATCAGGGTATAGATCCCGACCGCCACGACGAGCGGGAACCACCCGCCCTCGCGAATCTTGACCAGGTTGGCGGCGAAGAACCCGCCGTCCACCACCAGGAACAGGCTCGTCAGGGCCCAGGCCCGCGGCGCCGGCCAGCGCCAGCGGTAGCGCGCCACGGTGTGGAAGAGGAGCGTGGTGATGATCATGGTGCCCGTGACCGCGATCCCGTACGCCGCCGCCAGGTTGGTGGAGCTCCGGAAGCCGACCACCAGCGCCACACAGCCTACCCAGAGGGCCTGATTCACCTCGGGGATATAGATCTGCCCCATCTCCGTCTTGGACGTGTGCACGATCGTCACCCGGGGGCTATAGCCGAGCTGCACCGCCTGCCGGGTGAGGGAGAAGGCGCCCGAAATCAGCGCCTGCGAGGCGACGATCGCGGCTGCCGTCGCGATCGCAACCATGGGGTACAGTCCCCAGCTCGGCACCAGCGAGTAGAAGGGATTGACCGCAGCCTCCGGCCGCTCCAGCAGCAGGGCCGACTGCCCGAAATAGTTGAGCAGCAGGCAGGGGAGCACGATGGCGAACCAGGTGATCCGGATCGGCGGGCGGCCGAAGTGCCCCATGTCGGCATACAATGCCTCGGCCCCGGTCATGACCAGGACGACCGAGCCCAGCACCAGGAACCCCTGGACGCCGTCGCGGACGAAGAGATTGATCGCGTGCTCGGGGTTGACCGCGAGCAGGATCGAGGGGTGCATCGCGATGCCGTGGATGCCGAGCAGCGCGATGCAGGCGAACCAGGTCACCATGACCGGCCCGAACACCCGCCCGATGTCGGCGGTGCCCTCGCGCTGGAACAGGAACAGGAGCGTGAGGATGACGACCGCGATGGGCCAGACGAACCGGGTGAACGCCGGTGTCGCCACGCTGAGCCCCTCGACCGCGCCGAGGACCGAGATGGCCGGCGTGATGACCCCATCGCCGTACAGCAGGGCCGCGCCGAACAGCCCGAGACTGATGAGGACCGCCCGCGGCCCGCGCGCCTTCGACCGCGGGCTGATCAGCGCGAGCAGCGCGAGAATCCCGCCTTCCCCGCGGTTGTCGGCCCGCAGCACGAACGAGACGTACTTGAAGGAGACCACGAAGTTGATCGACCAGAACACCAGCGACATCACGCCCAGGACGTTCTCCCGCGTCGCCGGGATGCTGTGGTGCCCCCCAAAGCACTCCTTCAGGGCGTACAGCGGACTCGTGCCGATGTCGCCGTACACCACGCCGAGCGCCGTGAGGGAGAGCGCGAGGAGCGCGCGCCCCCGCGGCGGAGCCTTCGCCGTGGCCACGCTCATGTCAGGCGGTCCGTCGAAGGTCGAGCAGCGCGAGCGTGAACAGGCCCACGATGATCGCGGCGGAGCTGACGCACCACCGACAGATCGCGTGAATGACGAAGAGCTCGAGGTAGGTGAGATAGATCGTGAACAGCACCCCGCCACCCGCGAGGGCAGCGAGCAGCCGTGCGGGCCACCGCTGCCGGGCCAGTGCGGGTTGGAGCCCGACCAGCGAGACGCCGAAGAGCAGTGCGTAGCCCAAGACCCCGATCAGCGCCACCTCGACGCCCGCGAACCGGCTCCAGACGCTCGTCTGCACGGTCTCGCACCCGCCGCTGCCGCAGGCGAGCGTCCCGATCCGGCCGATCTTGTAGAGATAGAGGTACGCCGACACGAACACCCCGACGAGGCTCAGCACGGCCGCGCCCATGCGGTGGTTCATTTCGCGCTGGCGGCGCGCGGCGCGAGCGAATCGACCAGTCGGGTGATGGCGTCGGAGTCGAAGCGACCCTGATAGAGGCGGCCGCCCACCAGCAGCGTCGGGGTAGAGCTGACCCCCACCTTGGTGCCCTCGTCGTAGCTGGCCTGGATGCGGCCGGCGTACTTGCCGGAGGACATGCAGGCATCATACTTCGTGAGATCGAGGCCCACCTCGCGGGCGTAGCGCCGGAAGATGTCGGCGCCGCTCCGCGACCCCGCCCACTCCGCCTGTCCCTCGTAGATGTGCTCGTGCTGGAGCCAGAACTTGCCCTGCTCGTCGGCGCACGCCGCCGAGTGGGCGGCGACGCGGGCATACTGGTGCTGTTGCAGCGGGAAGTCGCGGTAGCGCCAGCGGAGCCGTCCGGTCTTGATCAGCCGCTCCTCGATCGTCGGCATCTGCAGCGTCGCGAAGGTCTGGCAGAACGGGCACTGATAGTCGGCGTACTCCGTGATCTCCACCGGCGCGCTGTCGGCCCCCTTCAGGTAGCCCCGGAACCCGGCGGTGTCCGACGGCTGCACGGTCACGTTCGCGGGAATGCTCACGGTAGCCGGCTTGGCGAGCTGATAGCCGAGCAGGCCGATGCCCACCACGGCCACGGCTCCCAGGATCGTGTAGAAGCGGGTCATTCCGACGGGCGATGCCGCCATGGTTCCTCGTCCTCCGGTTCGTCCGGGTGAAACTGATCCTGCCGCTGGGCCTCGTCCACGATCCGCCGGCTCTCGGCGATTTCGGGAGTGTCGTAGGTGACGCGGACCTCGTAGTGGAACATCTCGCTGCGGGCGTCGCCCATCAGCCGGAGCAGCTCGGGAACCCCGCGGAGCAGCTGGCGGTTTCGATCGAGCTCCCGGATGCGCTCCGCCAGCGCGCGCAGCATCTCCGCGAGCCGCTCGGCGCGCGCGTCGTCGTACACTTCATCATGCTCTGGCATGGCTACCTCGAGGGGCGGCGGCTCCTCGGTCAAGTTCATGTAACTGTTGCCGATAAACATAATCACCAGGGCCGGCCCCGCGAATAAATCGAGGGTTTGCACCAAATGGTGCAACCGGTTACATTCCGGCGCGGCAAAGACCGCATCCTCAAGCAGGTTCGACGCCCAAAGGAAGGTGCATGAACAAGAAGAAACCCCAGCGTGACCCCGAAGCCGTGGCGTTTGCCCAGGCCCGTGACGAGATGTTCAGTCACATTCTCCGCTGCGGCGTCATCGATGCGCTGCCGGAGCATCAGAAGGACTGGTTCGACGATACCATGCTCTACCTCGCCGATCGGTACGAGGACCTGTCCGAGGAGGAGCTGGCTCAGCTTCGCCAGCTGGGCGAGCGGTTCTCCCAGCCGGTCCAGCGGAAGGTCGAGACCGTCGAGACCGGCGCGGCGTAAGCCGGTCGGTCGGGTCATGCCGTCGCCCCGGTGCAGTGATGCACCGGGGCGATTTGCGTTCAGGACCCCGCCGGCCACCGCCGCCAGCGGAAGCCCGCCGCCAGCCGCGCCCCACCGCCCACTCCCGCCTCCACGAACCAGCCCGACCGCGCGCCCGGCCGGGCTTCCACACCGAGGGTCAGGACGAGGTAGCCCTGATCCACCGGTCCGCCCACGGCCGCCACTCCACCCGCTCCATAGACTCCGGTGCCCCGGTGCCGCGTCGGATTGAGGAGGAAGTGCGCCAGGACCTCGCCGCGCCAGGCGGCGCGCCCGTCGCTCACGCCCGCGCCCAGCATGGCCGAGAGCCGGGTGCGCCGGGAGGTGCGGATCGCCGCGTACCCGCCACCCACCACCAGCGCCGGATCCGAGGCGGTGGCGATCCCGGTGACGCCGAACTCGAGGACCTGCTGCGCCGCCGCCGGCGACGGTGCCGCGGCCGCCAGCAGCGCGCCGAGGACGCGCGCGGCGGCCCGCCGTCTAGCCCAGCGTGAGCCCATGCGTGATCCGGATGTCCGGTGCGAGCGAGTGGATCACCGAGCAGTACTTGGTGATCGACAGCTCGATCGCGCGGCGCGCCTTGGCCTCGTCCAGCCCCTCGCCCCGGAGATGGTACTCCAGGTGCAGGGCGGTGTAGCGCCGCGGCTCGGTCTCGCGCCGCACGCCGCTCGCCTCGATCCGGAAGTCGGTGAGCGTGACCCGCATCTTCTCCAGGATCACGACCACGTCGGCGCCGCTGCAGGACGCGGCGGCCAGCAGCAGGGTGAGCATCGGCCCCGGCGCGGCGGCGTTGTCGCCGTCGATCGTCGTCGTGGGTCCGCCCGGCTCGCCCCCCTGGAAGAGCTGCTTCCGCTGCCAGGTGAGAGTGACCGTCTTGGTTTCCGCGGTCATGGCTCGCGCCCTCCGCCGACCCGGCGCTCGGCGGCCGGCGCGACGCGGTAGTAGTCCCAGATCGCGTAGAGCGCGATCGCCGTGGTGGCCCAGGCGAGCGGGCGGAGGTGCG
>DASSYY010000373.1:0-4259 GCA_035703025.1 Gemmatimonadales bacterium
CGGCGGCCCCCTCGAACACCCCTCCCCCCGTGACCCGTCCCTCGATGTCGTACCTGATCGTCGCCGTGACCGGCCGAGCCCTTGCCGCATCGGCAGCGCGCGGCGGGCATCGGGTGGCGGTGCTGGACTGCTTCGCCGACCGGGATACCCGCGCGCTCGCGGGGGTGTGTCGTTCGGTGGCGTCGTCACACGGTCCGCGATTCGACGAGCGGTCGTTGCTGCGATCGGCCGATGCTCTCGCCCGACCGGCGTCGGGGGGGATTGTCTACGGGTCGGGATTCGAAGGCCGGACCGCGCTGCTCGCCAAGCTGGCCGGCGGCCGCGCGCTGCAGGGCAACCCACCCGAGGTCGTCGCCGCGGTGAGGGATCCGTCCACCTTCTTCCCCCTGCTCGAGCGGCTCGGCATCGAGTTCCCTGTGATCCGGCGGTCGGCCCCCAGGAACCCTTTCGGCTGGCTGGTCAAGGATCCCGGAGGTGCCGGCGGAGCCCACGTGCGCCTCGCGGGCCCGGGCCGCGCGCCGGCCGGTGCGTATTTCCAGCGCTTCGAGCCCGGCCGGACGCTCTCCGTGCTGTTCCTGGCCGACGGCCGCCGCGCCCTCCCACTCGGTATCAACCGGCAGTGGACCGCGTCGGCTCGGCCGGACCTCCCGTTTCTGTATGGCGGCGCGGTCGGGGGCGTGGCGCTCCCCCGCCGGGTCGACCGCCAGCTCCGGGCCGGACTCGACGCGCTCGTGTCAGCCACCGGGCTCGTTGGGCTCAACGGCCTGGACTTCATTCTTCGCGGAGATCGCTGGCTCGCGCTCGAGCTGAATCCCCGTCCCACGGCCACGATGGAGCTGTACGATCCCGACTATCCTCGCGGCCTGTTCCAGTGGCATCTCCGGGCGTGCTGCGGTGAGCTGCCCCGGCGGGCAGCGGCATCCCGGGCGAGGAGAGCGCACGCCGTGATGTACGCTCCGGCAGTCTGCCGCACGCTTCGCGGCGTGAGGTTTCCCCGGTGGTGCCGCGACGTTCCAATGCCGGAGACCGCATTCGAGCCGGGCGACCCGGTGTGCAGCGTCCACGCGGCCGCGGCGACCGGGGCGCGGGCGCTCGCCCTGCTGCGGCGCCGCTCCGCGTTCGTGCAGCGGGCGCTCGAAAGGGTCGCCTAGTGGCCCCGCCGCTCCACGTTGCGATCATGACCGAGGAGCCGGGCTGGCACGGCGGCGAGCTCCACCGCGTCCTGCAGGCCCGCGGCGTCGAGTCGCGATTCCTGAGCCTGAGGAGCTGTCGGTTCGACCTGTCCGGGCCGGGACCTTCGGTCGTCCTGCCGGGGTTCGAGCATGGACTGCCTGATGGAGTCCTGGTGCGGGACGTCCCGGGCGGTACTCTGGAGCAGGTCGTGCTCCGCCTCGACCTGCTGCACGCGCTGCGGGAGCTGGGTGTGAAGGTCTACAACGACGCGCGCACCATCGAGCGGACGGTGGACAAGGCCTTGACCACTTTCCTGCTGCGCCGCGCGGGCCTTCCCAGCCCTCCGACCTGCGTGACCGAGACGCGTGCGGAAGCGGCCGCGTTCCTGGCATCGGAGACGGCGGCGGGTAACGAAGTGGTGGTGAAGCCGCTGTTCGGCTCTCTGGGCATCGGCTTGCGGCGGCTGGGTGCGGAGTCTCCGCTCCCGGAGGGGGCCGGCGGCGTCTGGTATCTGCAGCGCTATACCGAGACTGGTGGCGGTGACGAGGGCTGGCGGGACTTCCGGGTGCTGGTCGTCGGCGGCGCACCCGTGGCGGCCATGGTCCGTCACGGAGCGACCTGGGTGAGCAATGTTGCGCAGGGTGCGCGCTGCGAGCCGGTCTCGGGCGACAAGGAGCTCGAGCGCCTCGCCGTAGCGGCGGCGAATGCGGTAGGTGCGGACTGCGCCGGAGTCGATCTGCTTCGAGATCGCTCGGGCTCCCTGCAGGTCCTGGAGGTCAATGGGATCCCCGCCTGGCGCGGCCTGCAGGGAACGACCGGGCTCGATCTGGCCGAGGTCGTGGCCGCGGACTTCCTCTCCCGAATCGCATCGTGAAGGTCTTCGCATTCGAGTTCTTCAGCGGCGGCGGTCTCGCCGGGCAGCCGCTTCCCGCCGGCCTCGCTCACGAGGGCGACCTCATGCTCACGACGCTCGTCGGGGAGCTGGCCGCGCTGCCGGGGGTGGAGGTGTTTGCGAGCCGCGACCCGCGTCTGCCGCCGGTCGCGGGGTCCGAGACCTTGACGCCGTTCAGGGGCGAGGATCCTCTGAGCCTGTACCGCCGCGGCGTGGCCATGGCCCAGGCGGCGTGGCCTACCGCCCCCGAGTCCGGAGGGACGCTCGAAAGGCTCGCCCGGGCCACGGTGGATGCGGGCCGGATCCTGTTGGGGTCCCGCCCCGATGCGGTCCGTCTCACCGCGAGCAAGCGATCCACCGCGCGAGTGCTCCAAGGGTGCGGCGTCCCCGCGGTCCCGACCTTCGCCTCCGGCGAGACCCTCCCTCGGCGGCCGGGGCCCTGGGTCGTGAAGCCGGACGATGGCGCGGGCTGCGAGGACACCGACCGCGTGAAGGACTCGGACACGGCGATCCTCCGCCTGGCGGCGGATCCCGCGCGGCTCGTCGCTCAGCCCTGGATCGAGGGCGAGCCGCTGAGCCTGTCTCTCCTCTGCGCCGACGGCGCGTGCCGCCTGCTGTCCTGCAACCGGCAGGAGATCGCTGTCCGAGATGGGCGTGTGAGCCTGGAGGCGATCCACGTCAACGCGCTGCCCGATCCCGATCGACGCTTTGCAGAGCTGGCCCGCAGGGTGGTCGCAGCGGTGCCGGGGCTGTGGGGCTACGTTGGCGTGGATCTGGTGCTGACCCGGGACGGCCCGGTCGTGCTCGAAGTCAATCCGAGGCTCACCACCTCTTACTCTGCGCTCCGTTCCGCGGTGGGTTTGGACGTCGCCGCACTGGTGCTCGACCTATTGCGATCGCCTGCAGGCGCACTCGAGTCGGGTGCCGTCGCCGCGGGTGTGACTGCGGAGATCCGTCTGGAGACGTCCCATGCCCCCTGAGACGGTCATCGGATGGGACCTCGGTGGCGCTCACCTCAAGGCAGCGCGGCTCGCTTCCACCGGCCGGGTCGAACGGGTGATCCAGCTCGCATGCCCGCTGTGGCGCGGGCTCACCGAGCTCGAGCGGGCGCTCGACCTTGCGACGGCCGCTCTCGGCCCGGCCGCTGCGCACGCGGTGACGATGACCGGCGAGATGGCCGACTGTTTCGCCACCCGCGAGGAAGGCGTGACGTCTCTGGTGGCCGCCATGCAGGCGCGCTACCCGGGCCTGCGCATCTATGCGGGAGAGTTGGGGTTCGTCTCGCAGGATCAGGCGGCGGGCGTCGCCCTGCAGGTGGCGTCGGCGAACTGGATGGCCAGCGCCGCGCTGGTGGCCGCACGGATGCCGGCCGCGCTCCTGATCGACATCGGCAGCACGACGACCGACCTCGTGCCGGTGATGGATGGACGGGTCTGGGCCCGCGCCCGCGACGACGCAGGTCGCATGGAAGCGCGAGAGCTGGTCTACACCGGGGTGGCTCGCACCCCGGTCATGGCGTTCGCCGCGGAAGTTCCGTTCCAGGGCCGATCGGTACCGCTCGTGCCGGAGCTCTTCGCCACGGCCGCGGACGTCCACCGCCTGTCAGGCCGCCTGCCTCCCGACGCCGACCGGCATCCGTCGGCGGACGGCGGCGAAAAGACCGAGGCCGGCAGCGCGCGCCGGCTTGCGCGGATGATCGGTCGGGACTTGGACACCGCCTCCCTCGACGACTGGCGGCAGCTCGCGCACTGGCTGGCGGCAACCCAGGTCCGTCGCATCGAAGACGCGTGCAACATCCTGCTCGCGCGCAACCCGCTGCCGACGGACGCCCCGGTCGTCGCGGCCGGCGTCGGGCGCTTCCTCGCCGCCGACCTGGCGGCCCGACTGAAGCGGCCCTGTCTCGAGTTCGCCCGGCTCGTGCCCGACTCCGCCGCGGACGCGAACAGCGTGTCGGACTGCGCACCAGCGGTCGCCGTGGCCTGGCTCAGCCAAGGCCGAGGCGGTGGCGGGCCTCAGCAGGACTGATGACGACCAGGTGGTCGACCGCCGTGCCGCGAGCCTCCCGGATGCGCATCGTGTCCACGAGGCTCGCCCAGCGGCCGCCTGTCAGTCCGTCGGCGAGGATGGCCGCGCCCTGCGCCGGGCTCTTGGCCACCCGCGCGAACCCCCCCAGCCGCCTGACCGGAGCCAGCGG
>DASSYY010000181.1:0-4211 GCA_035703025.1 Gemmatimonadales bacterium
GCTCCGCGACCGGCTCCTGCGGGAGGGTCATATGGCGCTGGCCCCGGCGCTGCGACTGGCGCGGGAGGTGGCGGACGCGCTGGACTATGCCCACCGCAACGGCGTGATCCACCGCGACATCAAGCCCGAGAACGTCCTGCTGCACGACGGCACCGCACTGGTGGCCGACTTCGGGATCGCCCTCGCGCTCTCCAGCGCCGGCGGCACCCGCATGACCGAGACCGGCATGTCGCTCGGCACCCCGCATTACATGTCGCCCGAGCAGGCGATGGGCGAGCGCGAGATCACCGCCCGCTCCGACGTCTACGCGCTCGGCGTGGTGACCTACGAGATGCTGGTGGGCGAGCCGCCGTTCACCGGGCCCTCGGCGCAGGCGATCATCTCCAAGGTCCTGACCGACGAGCCGCCGCCGCCCTCCCGGCAGCGGAAGACGGTGCCGCCGGCGATCGAAGCGGCGGTGCTCACCGCGCTCGCCAAGCTCCCCGCCGATCGGTTCGGCAGCGCCCCGGAGTTCGCGACGGCGCTCACCTCCCCGAGCCCGGTGGCGATCCGGCCGGGTGCCCCGGCCCGGCGGTCCCGGCTCGCCGGCCTCCTCTGGCTGGCGGGAGGACTGATCGTCGGCGCTGCACTCGGTGCGCTGGTCGCCGGTCGGCGGCCGGCTGCTCCGGTGTTCGGTGCCGCGGCCAAGGTGACCTACGAGCCCTCGATGGAGATTCACCCCGCGCTCTCGCCCGACGGCCGGTTCCTGGCGTACGCCGGCGGCAACTCCCAGCGCACCAGGGTCTACGTGCGCCAGGTAAGCGGTGGCCGGCCGACCCTCCTCACCGCCGACTCCACGGCCGTCGAGGTCTCGCCGAGCTGGTCGCCGGATGGCACCCGGATCCTGTTCGCCAACCAGCGCGGCCTGTTCTCCGTCTCGGCGTCCGGCGGCGCGCCGCTGCAGGAGGCGCCCGCGCGCGCGTCCGGGCCCGTCATCTGGTCGCAGTGGTCCCCCGACGGGCGGACCATCGCCTACGTGGCGGCGGACTCGATCTTCCTCAAGGCCGCCGGTGCCGCGCCCCGGTTCCTCGCCACCAGCACGAGCCTGACGGGCTGCCGCTGGTCGCCCGACGGCACGCGGCTCGTGTGCGCCGCCGGGAACGCGTACTTCCTCATGGTGGGCGCGCTGTTCGGGAACCTGGCGCCGAGCTGGATCGAGCTGTTCGACACGCGGAGCGGCGCCCGGACCGTGGTGACCGACAGCACCGGCATCAATCACTCACCGATCTGGTCGCCGGACGGCCGGTTCATCTACTTCGTCTCCGACCGGCAGGGTCCGACCGACATCTATCGGGTGCCGGCCGACGGGTCGCGCTCGGCGCCTGAGCGCCTGACGGTCGGCCTCGGCGCCCAGAGCCTCTCGCTCTCCGCCGACGGCCGGCGCCTGGCGTACAACGTCTACCGCACCGTGGGGAACGTCTGGTCCGTGCCGTTCGGGCGTCGGCCGATGACCCTCCGGGAGGCGACTCAGGTGACGCGCGGCAACCAGAGCGTGGAGAACCCGAACGTGTCCGCCGACGGAAAGCTGCTCTACTACGACAGCGACCTGAGCGGCACATCCCAGCTCTATCGCGTGCCGGTCGAGGGCGGGGAGCCGGAGCGGCTCACGACCGACAACCATCAGGACTTTGCGCCCGGGGTCTCGCCCGACGGCCGCACCCTGGCCTTCCACTCGACCCGCACCGGCTCGCGCGAGGTCTGGCTGCTGTCCCTCGATGACGGGTCCCTGACGCAGCTCACCAGCACCCGGGACCAGGAAGTCCTCGCGCGATGGTCGCCCGACGGAGGGACACTGGCCTGGGCACTCCTCAACGGCACGAACGGCATCCGGCTGGCGCGGCGCGGGCCTGACGGTACGTTCGGCAAGCCGGTCGAGCGGCTCGGGTGGGGCGTCTCGCCGAGCTTCTCACCTGATGGTCGCTGGGTGGTGTTCGGCTCCGCGCCGGTCGGCCCGCGGCGGCTGTTCGTCATGCCCGTGGACTCGGGCGCGCCGCGGTCGCCGGTCGACTCCGGCGGCGCGCCGCCGCCCGACGCGACCTTCCCCAAGTTCTCGAGCGACGGGCGGGAGATCCTCTTCGAGGGCTGGGACGCCGCGGGGGTGCCCGGCATCTGGGCGGTCCCCTGGCCGGCCGGCGGCAAGCCGGAGCTGGTCCTCCGGTTCGACGACCCCGTGCGGCAGCCGTACCGGCCGTATTGGACGCTCAGCCGGGACCGGCTGTTCGTGCTGCTGCAGGAATCGGAGAGCGACGTGTGGGTGGTGGAGACCACGGGCATGTAGCCGGCCTGGATGGCCCGAGCTCGGGGTGGGCCGGGCTTCAGGGCATGCCCCCGCAGCGGACGTGGGCACGGCGGCTCCTTCGGTCGCTGCAGTGCGGTTCGAAGGGCTGACACCTCCCCATGCATGGCCGCACTGACGCTCCCTGCGGAGCCACCGCGCCCCCGTCCCGCTGCTCGCCTCCGCGGTGCTCGCTTCGGCTCCGCTCCCGGCCGGAGCCGAACTACGGCGGTTCCGTGACTTCTACTTCCTCGGGCCGCCGCCGGCGTTCCTCTCGCAAATCCAGCCGTTCCCGTTCACATCCGCCGGACTGGTGGGGTCGTTGACCAGTGAGTAGCCGCCAGGGCATGACCTCTTGTCCAGGGTGAAGCCTCCCGCGTCATCCACCGGGCCTTTGGTGACTGCAAACGACGGGGCGGCCCGGTCTTGATCTGGTGAGGTCGGCCCTCCACTGCTGCACCCCAGGGCCGCAGACGTTCCGAGCACGATGACTGCCGGGACAGACAGGAGACGCACTGCGCGCGCGACGTGCATGGTTGCCTCCGGGTGTAGGATGGGTGCCAACGGTGGACGGGCATCATACCGTCCTCCCTTGAACGCGCCGTTGGAGCCAGCTTTCCCTCAGGAGGCTGCGCCCGCTCAGACCATGATTGCGGGCGGCAGTAGCAGTAACCCACCGGCTGGGATGGATTTAGCGCTTCACCACCGTTCCCGCTTCAGCTCCATCGTCCAGATGTCGCTCACGCGGTCGGTCACGGTGAAGTAGAAGCGCCGCCCGTCGGTGGTGAACTCCGGCCGGCTCGAGGGTCGGGCCTCGTCGAACTGCACCAGGACCCGCGGCGGGCCGCCGGCCGCATCCACCGACCAGAGACTCGAGCGGCCTTCCGTGTCGAACGCCTTGTAGAAGATCGTGCGGCTGTCCGGACTCCAGAGGGCGAGCTCCGGCGCCGGCTGGCCGATCCCCCGCACATCCACCAGCTGCCGCGCGGCGCCGCCGCCCGGCGCGATGAGCCACACCCCGTCCGGGCGGCAGTATGCGATCGCGTGGCCGTCGGGCGCCCAGCGGCCCGCCCAGCCGCCGCGCGAGGTGAGCCGCGTGGGCGCGCCCCACGACACGCTGTCCGTCCGCTCCGCCACGTAGAGCTGGAGCTCCCCCGAGGCGTCGGAGGTGAAGACCAGCCGGCGGCCGTCCGGCGAGAACCCGGGCGACCGCTGGTTGGGCGGGGAGTCGCCGATCGTGCGCAGCGTTCCCCCGTCCGCGGAGATCAGCTCCACGCGTCGGGCGCCGCCGTGGTACGAGTGGAGCGCGAGCTCCCGGCCGTCGCCCGACCAGGTGGAGACGAAGTCGTCGTCGGGATCGCTCGTGAGCTGGACCGTCTCGCCACCCGCCACCGGCACCTTGTACACGTCCTGGTTGCCGTTCCGGTCGGAGTCGAAGGCGAGCCACCGGCCGTCCGGCGAGAGGGCCATCCCCTCGATGACCTGCGTCCCCCGCGTGAACGGCCGCGCGTCCGCCGCCGAGACGGTCCCGCGCTCGGGCAGGTCCATCGCCCAGATGTTCCCGGTCGAGGCGAACACCGAATAGGCCAGCCGGTCTCCCAGCGGCGAGAGGCTGAAGCTGTGCGCGCTCAGCCCGGTGGTGAGCCGCACCGGCGCGCCCGCCGGCCGGCCCGACGCGTCGAGGGCCAGCCGGTAGATGTCGCGGCTGCCGTCGCGGTTCGACACGAACAGGAGCCCGCGGCTCCCCGGCAGCCAGACCGGCCCGGTGTTGAGCGTGCCCGCGTCGGTCAGCTGCACCGGCGTGCCGCCGGCCGCCGGCACCAGCCAGATGGCGCTCGGCGCGATGTTGCCGAGGTTGGTGCGCGTGCCCTGCGGCGACTCGCCCGACGCGAAGGCC
>DASSYY010000224.1:0-8038 GCA_035703025.1 Gemmatimonadales bacterium
GCGAGGCCAGCCACGGCGCTGGTGCCGGCACGGGCCGGATTCGATGCGAATGCCTCGTAGCGGGAGGGTCGGCCTTCCGCCAGGGCGTCCAGGCTCTCGAAGCTCCAGTAGGCGTTCAGCGGGACGGTCGAGGCCTCGCGCAACGCGATGCGGATTCGCTCGACGTGCGTCCCCACCGTGAGTCGGTGGCCGCCCAGGCCCAGCGTGACCTCATCGGTCAGCTCGAGCAGGTGCTGCACGTCCCGGTCGCCTCCGCAGACCTCATTCGCGCCGGCTTGCAGCACGCCGGCGTCCGCGTCCACTAACACGGTTGGAAAGTCGGCGGAGGTACAGCGCTTGGTGTACCGGCGACGGGCCAGGACGAGTTCGTTCGCGGCTCCGGAGCCGAGCGTCGCCGCCCAGGCCAGGCGGGTCGCGTGGGTTCGGAGCGGGAGCACGAAGTGCGAACCGGTGAGACAGTAGATGGTGTACGCCTGACGGCAAAAATCGCTCAGGAAGTCCACCGTGCTCTCGTCGTAAGCGTGCGAGAGCTCGAGCCGGCTGTTGACCCGGGGCTGCCAGGTGATCTTGGCGAACAGGTTGGCCGCCGGGAGATCGAGCGGGAAGCGGTCGGCGGTCCCGGGATCGAAGCCGTAGCGATCGAGCAGGATCTGCCTGAGCCGTCGGGCGCTTGCCTGCGTGAAGCCCACGCCCGCGGAGTCCGCCCCGCCGACCGTATCGCTCCCAATCGTCGGCACGTTGGTCGGCAGCACGAAGTGTTGAAGGCCCGCTTGCAGGAAGTAGGCGGCGCGGTCGTGGACGATCGGCCCTCCGAGCGCGATGCTGCCCTCACCTGCCGTGGCGTTGTCCGGGCCGAGATCCGACCCGTCCGAGCGCTGCAGGTGGCGGGAGGTGAAATATCCCGAGCCCGAGCCCTCGAACCGGTTGGTCCCGGAGCGGGTGATGGCTTCGAGCGTCCCGGCCGAGGAGCTGCCGTAGCGCACATCGTACGGCGCCGGCTGCACCTCGAGCCGCTGCAGTGCCTCGACGGCCAGCGGCCGCGCCCCTAGCCCCAGGTCGGGCGCCGACGCGCCGCCGAGGAGATCGCCCGCCCCCGTCCCATCGATCTCCAGCGTCGTCAGCCTGGGGTCCCGCCCGAGAATCGAGATCTGCCCATTCCGGGCGGTCGCGAGCGGAGAGAGCGACGCGGTCGTGGTCAGGTCGCGATTCCTGATGGGGAGGCGCCGCAGCGTCGAGTCGGTGAGGATCCGCTCCGGCCCCATGCGCTCCGGGCCGATGTTGGGGTCGGCTGCGGCGCTCACCTCGACCGACTCCAGGACCTGGACCCGCGCGAGGAGGGCGACATCGACCCGCGTGCGCGTGTTGAGACCCAACGACACGTCGGTCCGCGTTGTTGGCGCAAAGCCGATCGCCCGCACCTCCACCCGGTACGGTCCTCCAGGCAACAGGTGCTCGAACGCGTACCGGCCGGAGCGCGAGGTGCTGGCGCGCCACCGCTCGCCCGTCGCGAGGTTGGTGACCAAGACCTCCGCTGACTCGAGCGCCGAGTCGACGCCTGTGACGATGCCTTCGAGCGCGGCGGTGGTCACACCCTGCGCGTGCCCGGCGCGGGTCGGCGTCGCCCAAAGCAGGAGAATGGTCCCGGCCAGATAGGGAGTGGGGAATGTCCGGCACCGGCCCGTAGCCACGGCCGCGCCGCCGCTCATCCCTCGAATCGCATCAGCTCGCGGAACGGGGGATAGTCCCGCAGCGGATCGAGATCGGGGTCAAGGTGGAGAAAATGCCGTTCCAGGTCACGGTCGAGCGCTTGGCGAAGGAGCGACACCGCCTGGGCGCGATCACCCTGAATGACGGCGATTCTCGCACGCGCCAGGTACGCAAGGGGTCGATCGTGGGCGGTCAGCCACCGCCGCTGCGCCTCGAGCGTGAGGCTGTCGCCTTCCCGAGCGGCGATAGTGGCGAGGGCAGCGTGGGCCTTCACGTCAGCCGTGTCAGCCTCCACCCGCTTCTCGTACGCCGCCCTCGCCTCCTCCAGGCGACCGGCGTAGTAGGACGGACTGTAGAGGTTCCAGAAGCAGGGGGTGTCCTCCACCTCCGCGGCGGCGGCGGGTCCGCGCGCGACCGCGATGCGCTCCAGGAGCGCCGACGCGGCGGCGGCGGACCCATGGGCGCGGAGCTCCATGACGGCGCACTGATCGCCGGCCAGCTCGGGGGAGTCCGGATGCTGCAACTGCTTCTCGATGCTGCGTCGCACCGCCGCCGAGTCGGCCAGCCGTGCCAGGACCGATCCGGCGGGTATCCGTCCCCCGTTCGAGTCCTGCTGGATCATGGCCAGATCGTGCTTCGCATAGCCGAGGAAATCCCAGTAAATCCCCGCCTGCTGCTCGCTCAAGGGGATGCGCTCGGCATCGAAGCGCTGGAGGATGGCCAGTCCCTCTCGTGGCCGGCCCAGCTCGATCGCGTCGATTCCGCCCAGCACGGTGAAACCGATGGATTGGGGGGCTGTCTGCAGCACGGCCTTGGCGGCCGCGAACATGGCTGGGCGGTCGCGCCGGCAGATGGCCTGTGCGTACGTGACCATACCGCGGTCGCCCGCTGCCAGCTCGGTTCTTGTGGTATCCATGGCGGCGGCGATCGAGTCGACCTCGGCGCAGCCCCCGTTGCCGCTCAGGGCATAGGCCAGCTGCGCCTTGGCCGCGGAGTAGCTCGAATCCTCGGCGATGGCCCGGCGCAGGTACGGGATCGCCTCGGTGCTCTTGAAGGTCCACAGGTCGTCCGACGCGATCAGCATCGCACGGTAGGCGGCGTAGGTGGGCGGCACGCCGGCGGCCTTCCAGTCATTGAACCCCGGCTGAAACACCACCGCGAATCCCGCCATCACCCGCTGTCGCAGCAGCTCGATCACCCGGGTCTGGTCGCGCAGGGGGCCGATCACCGGCTGCAGCGCGAGGACGAGGCGTCCGGTCCGGGCATCGACCACTTGGGCCTCGAAGTGCAGCCGGTCGCCCTCGCGGTAGTAGTTCCCGCCGAGCACCGTTCCGGCCCCGACGCGGCGGGCCAGCTCGCGGCCGGCCGAGACCCCGACCCGTGCGGGCTGGCCGGCCTCGCGCGCCATGGCCCGGGCATCGTAGACCTCCTGCAGGAGCTGCGTGGTGGCGAGACCGCGGGCGATGTAGTCGGCCGCAATCTCACCGATCGGAGCCAGCGTCGAGTCCCCGGTGCGATTCTCGAACCCGCCGACCACGAGTCGCGTCGGGTCCAGGTGGGCCAGGCGGC
This sequence comes from Gemmatimonadales bacterium, assembly GCA_035703025.1. Taxonomy (GTDB): domain Bacteria; phylum Gemmatimonadota; class Gemmatimonadetes; order Gemmatimonadales; family GWC2-71-9; genus CAVVWJ01. The sequence continues at coordinate 3,277 of DASSYY010000224.1, forward strand.
CGGGCAGGAAGGCTACGGCGGCCGCGACGACCAGCAGCGCAGCGGCGCCGGCCAGCATCCAGCGCGCTCGCCGCGGCGGCCCGTTCGCCGGGTGTGCGGGCGTCGGCCGGAGGGTGGGGTCCGTGTCGGCACCGGCGGGAGTGGCCAGGGCGTCCCGGAATGCGGCGGCGGTCGGGTAGCGCTGGGCGGGGTGAGTCGCGAGCGCCTGGCCGACCACGCCATCCAGCCAGGAGGGCACCTCTCCGCGCAGTACTGTCGGCGGCGGCAGTGGCTCGGTGAACCGTCGGGCGAGCAGCTCGCGGCCCCGGGGCGCGGGCCCGGCGAGCATCTCGTACAGCACGCACCCCAGCCCGTACACGTCGCTCCTCTCGTCGAGACCGCGGCTGCCGGCCGCCTGCTCGGGGCTCGAGTACGCGGCCGTTCCGACCGCCAGACCCGAGTCGGTCCGCAGGCCGTCGCCGACGGCCCGCGCCACCCCGAAATCGGCGAGCAGCGCGTGCCCTTCAAGGAGCAGGATGTTGTCGGGCTTGACGTCGCGGTGGATCACGCCGTGGGCGTGGGCGTGGGCCAGCGCGTCGGCGATCTCGCGCGCCAGCGTCACCGCCTCGGTGACCGGGATCGGCGGACCCTGACCGAGTCGGTCGGCCAGCGAACCCCCGCCGATGTAGGGGAGGACGTAATACAGCCGGCCGCCGGCCCGACCGGAATCGTACAGCGGAAGGATGTTGGGATGGCTCAGGCGGGCGACGATGCCGATCTCACGCAGGAATCGCTCCGGGCCCAGCGCCTCGGCGACGTCCGGCGGCAGCACCTTGAGCGCCACCGGGCGACCGTGCCGGCGGTCGAGTGCCAGGTAGACCGTGCCCATGCCGCCGCGACCGAGCTCACGCTCGATCGCGTACCGTCGGCCGAGGGCAGCGGACAGCGAAACGATCGGGTCTGCCAGCGTCGCCTGTCCCGAGGTGGGATAACGACAAGATGCGGCGCAGGTTGCCCGTTCGCCAGCGGGCGGTCCCCAGAACGCTCGCTGCAATTCGGCGCTTGCCTCGGGCCAATGGAACGCGGTATATGCTAGAGTGCGGCGGTCCATCCTCGGTCCGCGGGGAGTCAATCGACCTTCCATGCTCCGGCTGCAGACGTTCGGTGGCGTCTCCTTGTTCCGCGGCGACGAAAACCTGACCGGCGCCGTCACCCAGCGGCGGCGGCTCGGCATCCTCGTGCTGCTCGCCAGCTCGGGTCCGACCGGCTTGAGCCGCGACAAGCTGCAGGCCTTTCTCTGGCCGGAGTCGGACACCCCCAACGCGCGCCACGTCCTGAACCAGCTCCTCTACGCGCAGCGTCGGCAGGTTGGGGACGAGGCGCTGTTCCTGGGTCGGAAGACGCTGCGGCTCAACCCGGCGGTGATCTCCTCGGACGTCGACGGGTTCGAGCGCGCGCTCGAGGCGCATGACCTCGAGTCCGCGGCGGGATTCTATCGGGGGCCCTTCCTGGATGGATTCTTCCTCAAGGATGCGCCGGAGTTCGAGCGCTGGACCGAAGGCCAGCGCGGGCGTCTGGCCCGCCGCGCCGTGGGCGCGTTCACCGCGCTGGCGGGGCAGTCGGCGGGGCGGGGGGACCAGCGCCTGGCCGCGGAGTGGTGGCGGAGGGCGGCCGAGGTCGATCCCTTCGACACGCGGACCGCGCTTGGCCTGGTGTCGTGCCTGGCGGCCGCCGGCGATCGCGCGGGCGCGCTCGTCGCGGCGCGGAGGCACGAAGACCTGCTGCGGACCGATCTGGGCGTGACGCCCGACGCCGAGTTCAGGGAGACCGTCGCCCGACTGCGTTAGGCGGGAGTGTGCCGAGGAGACCGCGCGGTGGGCCCGTGCGAACCGGACCGAGGTTTCGATCGAGAATCGCTCAAACCCGATCTGCCCGCTCTGAAATTCCGTCACCGCGCTCGGATGAGGGGTACTGGCCCGTTGGTGCTGGCGGGATATGTTAGACCATTCCTCCCGACGTGGAGTCCCGATGCGCATCGGAGTGCCCAAGGAGACCGCCCCCGGCGAGCGGCGCGTGGCGCTGGTCCCCGAGTCCTGCAAGAAACTCAAACAGGCCGGGTACGAGATCGCCGTGGAGACCGGGGCCGGCGTGTCGGCCGGCTACCCCGACGACGCCTACCGCGAACTGGGCGTGACGCTCGAGCCCGACCCCGCCGCGCTCCTGGCCGGAGCGGACGTGGCGCTCAAGGTGGGGCCGCCGTTCACCGACGGCGGACGCGACGAGGTCGCCTGGATGCGGTCCGGGGCGGTCTATCTCGGCTCGCTCATGCCGCTCCGCCACCTCGGCGCCGTCCGGGCGCTTGCGGCACGCGGCGTGACCGCCTTCGCCACCGACGCCATTCCACGCACCACCCGCGCCCAGAGCATGGACACCCTCTCGTCCATGGCCAACATCGCCGGCTACAAGGGCGTGCTCCTGGCGGCGGCCGAGCTCAACAAGTACTTCCCGATGTTCATGACGGCGGCCGGCATGGTCCCACCGGCCAAGGTCTTCGTGATCGGCGCCGGTGTGGCGGGCCTGCAGGCGATCGCCACCGCGAAGCGGCTCGGGGCCCACGTGACCGCCACCGACGTCCGCCCGGAGGTGAAGGAGCAGATCGAGAGCGTCGGCGGCAAATACGTCGGGATCGAGCTCACGGAGAGTGCCGCCGCGGGCGGCGGATACGCCAAGGAGCTGTCGGAGGCGGACAAGGCGCGGCAGCGGGAGATCCTCGCCGCGCAGGTGGCGCAGTCGGACGTGGTGGTCACGACGGCCCTGATCGGGGGCGTGTTCGCGCCCAGGCTGATCAGCGCCGACATGGTGCGCTCCATGAAGCCCGGCACCGTCATCGTGGATCTGGGCGCCGACGGCGGAGGCAACTGCGAGCTCTCGCGGCCGGGTCAGACCGTCGTCGTCGACGGGGTCACGATCATGGCCCCGCTCAACCTCCCGGCCTCGATGCCGCTCCATGCGAGCCTGCTCTTCTCGCGGAATCTCACCTCGTTCCTGCAGGCATTCACCAAGGACGGCGCCTTCCAGCTCGACCTGAACGACGACATCCAGCAGGGCGCGCTCATCACCCACGCGGGCGAGGTCCGGAACGCCCGAACCCGCGAGGCACTCGCCAAGGAGGGAGCATGACCCCGACCGAGGCCGCCGCGGTCGCGCCGGCCGCCGACTTTTGGAGCCAGCTCTTCGTCTTCGTGCTGGCGTCGTTCATCGGTCTCGGCGTCATTCGCCGGGTGTCGCGGCTGCTGCACACGCCGCTCATGTCGATCACCAACGCGATCTCCGCCATCGCCGTCGTCGGCTCGATCATCGTGACCGGCGCCGACTACCCCCCGACGATCCGGCTCCTCGGCGGCATTGCACTCTTCGCCTCGATGACGAACATCGTCAGCGGCTTCCTGATCACCGACCGGATGCTGAAGATGTTCAAGACCGACACCAAGCCGGGCGCGGGCGGCCACCCATGAGCCACGGCATGGTGCAGCTCGCCTACATCATCGCGACGGGCCTGTTCGTCTTCGCGCTGCATTGGATGAATACGCCGGCCACGGCCCGGAACGGCGTGTACGCCGGCGTGGCCGCGATGGTGCTCGCGATCGTCGCGACCTGGGCCCAGCCGGAGGTGATCCACCACGGCTGGATCGTCCTTGCACTCATTGCGGGTGTGGCGGTCGGAGTCCCGCTCTCCAGGGTGCCGCTCACGGCGGTGCCGCAGCGGACCGCGCTCTCCCACGCCTTCGGCGGGCTGGCGGCAGGCCTGGTCGGCACCGCCAAGTACTATCTCTGGCTCGGCGAGGGTCCGGAGAACCTGACCGCGTTCCGGATGATCGCCATCATCGTCGAGATCATCCTGGGCTTCCTGACCTTCACCGGTAGCCTCATGGCGGCCGGGAAGCTGCAGGAGGTCAAGTGGATCCCGCAGCGACCGGTGACCTACCCGCTGCAGAACGTGTCCAACTTCGTGCTCTTCGGGATCGCCGCGGTGGCCGGTGTGGCGCTGGTGCTGCACCCGACGGCCGCGTGGGCGCCCAGCGTCTTCCCCGTGATCATCGGGATGTCGCTGGCCTTCGGTGTCCTGCTGATCCTCCCCATCGGCGGCGCCGACATGCCGACGGTCATCGCGATCCTCAACGCCTACGCCGGGCTCTCCGCGGTGGCGATGGGCTTCGTCCTGGACAACAAGCTCCTGATCACCGCCGGTGCGCTCGACGGCTCGAGCGGCCTCATTCTGGCCATCATCATGTGCAAGGCGATGAACCGGTCGTTCGCCAACGTGCTCTTCGGCGCGTTCGGCCAGGTGCAGCAGGCCAAGGGGCTGGGCGAAGGCAAGGAGTACAAGGCGGAGAGCATCGAGGGGGCGGCCCAGGTGCTCGAGCAGGCGAACCTCGTCGTCATCATCCCCGGATACGGCATGGCCGTGGCCCAGGCCCAGCACAAGGTCCGCGAGCTGTACGATCAGCTCAAGAAGCGGGGCATTACGGTCAAGTTCGCCATCCATCCGGTCGCCGGGCGCATGCCCGGTCACATGAACGTCCTGCTGGCCGAGGCCGACATTCCGTACACCGACTTGGTGGAAATGGACGAGATCAATCCCGACATGCCCCAGGCGGACGTGGCGCTGGTGGTCGGCGCCAACGACGTAGTGAATCCCGCGGCGCGGACCGAGAAAACCAGCCCCATCTACGGTATGCCGATCATCGCCGCCGACCGGGCGCGCACCGTGTTCGCCATCAAG
>DASSYY010000320.1:0-2161 GCA_035703025.1 Gemmatimonadales bacterium
TCACCGCCGGGGGCCCGATCATCCTCACCGCCGCCTGACCCCGACGCCTCGCCCGAGGCGCTAGCCGATCCGCTCCGCCAGCAGCCGCTGGACCCGCCGCTCCGCCGTCTCCACCCGCTCCAGCAGCAGCGCCGCCTTGGGCAGGCTCTCGCCACCCGCCGCCCCGTCACCCGCTTCCCGCAGGTTGCTTCGCACCGCCCAGGAAGCGCTTCGAGCGGCCCCGGCGGCGAGAAACACCGCCGTCGCCGCATCGCCCACCGCGCCGGCAACCCCGCGCTCGGCGATCTCGAGTCCCAGGTCGCCGGTCTCCGCCAGGAGCGCCAGCAGGTCGAGCTGGACGGTCGCGCCGTCGCGGAAGGCTTGCGCCTTGGCCCGGTCGCGGCGCTCGCGCTCCTCGGCCGTTCCCTTCGGCAGCGCCAGCGCCCGGGCGAATCCGTCGAAGGCGGCCGCATCGCGCGCGGCGAGCGCGAGCATGTCGCCCCTGAGTCGCCCGGCCGTCTCGCCGGCGCTCGCGGCGAGGTCGTGGACGGACGCGTAGCGCTCCCGGGCCACCGTGAGGGCCGCGACCATCTCGACCAGCGCGGCGCCGAGGGCTCCCGCAAGCGCGGCCGCCGCTCCGCCGGCCGGAGCCGCCGTCGGCGCGGCGAGCGCGTCGAGCCAGGCGGTCAGGGTTGCGTCCGCACGAGGGATGTTCATCGGCATTGGTTCACTCGAACTCTCGGGTGAGATCGTGCGTTGGCACACTATCCGCCCACCACCTCCAACAGCCACGCCTGCATCGCCGGATTCCCCGCCACCAGACCCGTATGCTCGGCCCCGACGTGCCGCCCCGCGAGGTCGGTCGCGATCCCGCCGGCCTCCCGCACGAGCAGCAGGCCGGCCGCGATGTCCCAGGCCGACAGGCGCTGCTCCCAGAATCCGTCCAACCGTCCGGCGGCCACATCGGCCAGGTCGAGGGCGGCGGACCCCGGCCGGCGAATCCCGCTGGTTCGGGCCGCCACCCGGGCGAATTGGGTGAGGTACTCCCCGATGCGCGAGGTATCCTTGAACGGAAAGCCCGTCCCGATCAGGGCGAACTCCGGGTCCGCGATGGTGGAGACCGCGAGCCGGCGCTCGCCCTGCCAGGCGCCCCCGCCGCGGGCGGCCGTGTAGATCTCCTGGCGCGGCACCTGCACCACGACCGCCGCCTGGAGCTCGCCGTCTACGGCAGCCGCGATCGATACCGCATAGGCCGGAAAATCGTGCAAAAAGTTCGTGGTGCCGTCGAGCGGGTCCACGATCCAGACCAGGCCGTCGCGCACCACCTCCGGGCTCAGCTCCTCGCCCACGATCCGGCTCCCCGGCTCCGCCGCCAACAGGATCTCGGCGATGATTCGCTCGGCCGTCCGATCGACCTCCGTGACGAAGTCCCGGCTACCCTTGGGGGTCCAGCCGGTCGGGTCGGCCGGCCGCTCGACCCCGCGCAGGTAGCCGGCGGCGCGCTCGGCCGCTGTCCGTCCGAGGTGAAGTAAGTCCAAGGCGGACACTGTCTTGCTGCCCTCCAGCCAACCGGGTAAGTTGCGGGCCATGCCACGCATATTCTCGGGGATCCAGCCGTCCGGCGAGCTCCACATCGGCAACTGGCTTGGCGCGGTGCAGAACTGGGTGAACCTGCAGCAGAGCTACGACTGCATCTACTGCATCGTGGACCTGCACGCCATCACCGGCAAGTACGACTACGGGTCGCTCGCTCAGCGGACGCGCGAGATGGCGGTCGGGCTCCTGGCCGCCGGTATCGATCCCGACCGGGCGGTCCTTTTCGTGCAGTCGCATGTGCCGGAGCACAGCGAGCTGCAGTGGCTGCTCAACACGCTCACGCCGATCGGCGAGCTGGAGCGGATGACCCAGTTCAAAGATAAGGCGCAGCGATTCGAAAGTGTCCCGGCCGGGCTGCTGAACTACCCGGTGCTCATGGCCGCCGACATCCTGCTCTACCGCGCCGACCTGGTACCGGTCGGCGAGGATCAGACCCAGCATCTGGAGCTGGCCCGCGAAATCGCCCGGAAGTGGAACGGCGAGTTCGGCGGCGGCGAGGACTGGTTCCCCGAGCCCAAGCCGCTCCTCACCGAGGCCAAGCGGATCATGGGCCTCGACGGCCAGGCCAAGATGTCGAAGAGCCTGG
>DASSYY010000232.1:0-2100 GCA_035703025.1 Gemmatimonadales bacterium
GCGCTCGGGCATCCGTGCACCGCCCAGTCGGACCTGTACTCGCTGGGGATCGTGCTCTACGAGATGCTCACGGGCCAGGTCCCGTTCAAGGGCGAGAACCAGGTGGCGGTGGCGATGAAGCACGTCCGCGAGGCGCTGCCCGACGTGCAGCGCCTGCGGCCCGAGGTCTCAGCCGCCCTGGCCGCCGTGATCGACCGCGCCACCGCGAAGGACCTGGGGCGCCGCTACGGCTCGGACGCCGAGCTCATCTCCGACCTCGAGGACGTGCTGGCGCTGGAGACGGCCCGGGCCGGCTCGGCGAGTGGGGAGGCCACGACCGTCCTGCGCACGCTGCCGCCGCAGGCGCGCCGTCGCTTGCCGCTGCGGGCCGTCCATCCCGGCTGGCTTGCGCTCGCCGCCCTGATCGCCGTCGCGGCAGCCGTCGGCCTAGCCATCCTGCTCTCCGGCCATACGAAGCGCGGCACCGGCACGCAGGGCGCGTCGCGCGCGCAGGACCTCGTGCCCATCTCGCTCAAGCAGTCGGCCGCGAAGGACTACGACCCCTACGGCACGGGCGGCGAGCATCCCGACCAGACCGGCCTGGTCGTGGACCGCGACAACTCGACCTTCTGGACGACCGAGCGCTACGACGGTGGACTGGGGAGCAAGCCCGGCGTGGGCATCTACGTCGACGCCGCGCCCAGAGTGGCGGCGAAGGCGCTGCAGATCCGCACGCCAGACCCTGGCTTCACGGCAGCGGTCTACGCGGCCGACTCCGGCCCGCCGAAGGACATCTCGGGATGGACCGTCGTCGCGCCCGCGCGCACGGTGACCGAGCAGAGCGCCAGCTTCCCGCTCAACTCCTCGGCCCCCCACCGCTACTACCTCGTCTGGATCACCAAGCTCCCCCAGGGCCAGGCGAAGATCTCCGAGATCTATTTGTCCAAATGATCTCCGTCCCCGTCCTCGCCCTCCCGGGGACGGGCGCGGTAGAGCTTCACCGGCTCCTTGATGTTCTTCAGCCGTCGCTCGCCGGCGAACGACCATCGGTACGTCTCGGCCAGCGCATCGTGGACCGGCTCGGTCGCGAGCACGCTGTCCGCCCGCGCAACCCCGGTCACCCGGCTGGCCACGTTGACCGTGTGGCCGTACCAGTCGCCGCGGCGCGGCAGGGCCGGGCCCAGCGCCACGCCCGCGCGCAGCGGCGGGAAGTCGTCGCCCTCCGCCTCGGCGGCGTTCACGAGGCCCAGCGTGGCGTCAAGCAGCGGCCCGGGCTCGGGTGACACGAGCATGGCGGCGTCGCCGATCGTCTTGACCAGTTGCACGGGCGGCTCGGCCACCGCGCCGGCCAGTTCGGCGAGTCGCTCGGCCACCGCGCCAAGCTCATCGACGGGCCGACGCTCGCCCAGGCGGGTGAAGCCCACGAGGTCCGCGAAGGCGACGCCGACCTCCTGCGCGCCGGGAATGACCTGGCCGGCCGCGGCCTCGGCCCGCGTGATGACGTCGCCGCGCACCTGCTCCAGTAGGTGCTGCTCGAGCACGTAGGAGAGCAGGTCGCCCCAGTTCTCCGAAGCGAACTCCGCGAACTCGGCGAGGCGCAGCCCGAGATCGCGCTCGGTGTCCCCCGGCCGGGCGAGCGCCTCCGCCGTGGCCCCGCGCATCGCCTGGGCCACCCGGGCCATCGATGCGCCGACCACGCGGAGGATCTCCATCGATGCCTCCTCAGGGAAACCGGCGGCGGTGAACGCGGCCGCGCGGCGGGCCGCCGCCAAATCGGTCTCGCCGTACGACCGCGCCTCGGGATCCGGGACCGGCAGGCCCATGGCACGGCGCTGGCCGGCGAGCAGCTCCGGGTCCACGCCCGCCTCCTGCGCCAGATCGGAAGCGGTGTAGCGGGGCTCTCCGCTGAGGACGCGCTCGACGGGCAACAGCACCAAGCGCTCCTCCTCCACCGCCTGGCGCAGCTCCTCCAGCGACACGCCGTCTGCGTACAGCTTTTCCAGTAGCTCGAGCCGCGCCGCGCGCTCGTTCTCCTGGTCGAGCCCGTCGAGCAGCCCCTCGGCCTCGAAGTCCGGCGCTTCGGCCATCAGTGGCGGTACGAGCGCTCCCGCTCGTGGCGCT
>DASSYY010000409.1:0-9945 GCA_035703025.1 Gemmatimonadales bacterium
GGCGCTGCGCGAGCGGCCCGACCTGCGAGGCCGCATGCATGTCTGGCAGGTGGGGGCCGTGGATCCCGAGGCGGTGGCCGACCTCGATGCGCCGCCCGACGGCGTGACCGTCCACCGGCAGCCGCCGGTGTCGCAACGCGAAGCGATCGAGGCCTACTCGCGGCGGGAGATCGCCCGGCGCTACGCCGCCGTGCTGGACGGGGTGCGCAACCGCGTGGAGGTGCCGCGACCCGCCGCGTACGAGGTCTGGTCCGGCAGCCTCGCGTAATCCGCCCGGCCGCGCCGAGCAGGCCCGCTAGGCTACGACACCGCCCGGTTGCTTCGACACCATGCACCAGAGCCCATAGAACAGCACCAGCGTCGCCGCCCAACCGAGGACGCTCCAACGGAGGAACAGCCGGCGGAGGGTGCCCTCGTCCTCCGGGGCCAGGTGGTCGAGGCGCCACTGGATCGGCAGCAGGAGGACCAGCCACACGACGGTGGACAGCACCAGCGCCGAGATACCGCGCAGGAGCCACGGCGTGCCCAGCACCGGATATCCCCTCCGCATCACCAGCAGGATGCCGCTGATCGCCAGCAGCGAGCCGCCCAGCGCGGTGAAGACCACGTCCGTCCAGAGGATGGCGCGGGCGACGGCGCTGAACGGCACGCGGCGGCGGGCGCGATAAAGGAAGGTGGCCCAGAAGCCGGTAACGGTGACGTTGCCGAGCAGGAGCACCGCCCCGGCGACGTGCAGGGTGCGGAGCAGCGCCAGCCTATCCATTCCGGGCCTCGAATGGTCCGGGCAGCAGCCCCAGCGCATGGCGAACCCGGTCGAGCCGCTTGTTGACCGAGAGCCGGCCTTCGGCAAGCGGGCGGAAGGCGTCCAGCCGCTCCACGTCGAGCAGCGCGTCGAGCGCCGCGACGGCGCCGCCCAGGCGCCCCTCCATCTGGCGCATGAGCGGCTCGCGGTCGGCAAAGTCGCCGGGCCGGAGAATCCATTCGTCACCCACCAGCACGAAGGCCTCGGGGAGCTGCTCGCCGATGTAGGCGTAGCGGAACGCCACCGGGCAGATCCGGAGCGGCCGCCCCACCCGGAGTGCGAGCTCCGCCGCCCCGCGCTCGCAACGCCCGATCGGCTCGTGCGGCGGGCGCCGCTCACCCTGGGGAAAGACCCAGAGTCCCGCTCCCGGACGGAGGTAGGCGACGGCGGCCCGCAGGTCCTCGTAGGCCTGCCGCGGCTGCCCGCGGCGGATCGGGAGCGCGCCCACCCGCAGGAACACCCGGTAGCGCGCGAGGTGCCGCGCCTCCATGAGCACCTGGAACGTGAGGCCGAGCCGGCCGGTCAGCAGGCAGGCGAGAAAGCCGTCCCACCAGTTCGTGTGGTTGGCGAGAAACAGCGTGGGGAGCCCACGGTCCCAGCGTTCGGTCGGGGTCTGGCCGGTCCAATGGACGGCCGTGAAGTAGCGGCGCACCTGGCCCCGGATGTACCGATCGAAGAGCCGCGCGGCCGAGCGGCTCGGCGGCGGCGGAAAGCGCAGGGTCACGTCCGCTCGATCTCGGTCCTGAGCCGGAGCAGCGAGTCCTCGGTGGCCACGAGCGCGCCGCGGGCATCGGTCAGCTCCTGCTGGGTGCTCTGCACGAACCGGCGGTAGGGGGCGATGGCCTCGTTGATCCGGTCGGCCGACTGGCCGATCTCCAGATGCACCTGGCGGGTGAGCCCGTCGCGCAGCTGCTGGCGCAGCGCGTCGATCCGGCGCCCGAACTCGCGCTGCGCCTGGCGCCGGCGACGCGGAATCAGGTAGAAGCCGCTGACGGCGAGGGTCGTGGCCAGGAGCAGCCCGGTCACGTCGGCGACGGCGCCGGTGAGCAGCGTGACCACGATCGTGCCCAGCCCCAGGGCTCCGACCTGCGCGAGTGCGGTCGTGGCGAAGGTCCCCTGCACGTCATTGGCGATCGCCCGCGCTTCGGCCTCGCGGTCGTAGCTCCCGATCACCTCGCGCGTCACCCGGCCGATCGAGTCGAACAGCGCCTGTCGGTTGTAGGTGAAGCTGGTCCCCACGTCGCCGACCATGCCCTCGCGATGGCGCGCGATCTGCCGCCGGTCGATGTACCCGCTCACGTCCTGCCACGCCTTGAGGTTGCGCTCGACGATCCAGTCGATGACGCGGCCGGTCTCCGCGTCGACCTGGGCCGCGGTGTCGCCGATGACGTCCCGTTCGAAGGCCCGGCGGACGCCCTCGCTGTCCATCAGGCTCCGGATTCGGCCGATCCGGATGGTCTCCTCGAAGAATCGCATGCCCCGCCGTTCCATGTCGCCGAGCAGCACGTCGAGCCGGGCCAGCCGGGGCTCGACGTCGCGCAGCATCTCGTCGTGCGCCAGGGCGAGCTGGCGGTCGATGCTCTGGATGGTCTCGATGTCCTGCGCCAGCAGCTTGAGCCGCTCGAACGCCACGTCCTTGTAGCGGGCCGCGAGCCGGAGCCCGACGTTGAGCGGGTTGAGGAGCTTGAGGCGAATCCGCTCCTCCTGGTTCAGGGTCCGCACGAGGTAGGTGTCGATCTCGTCGAAGCCGCTCTCGCGCCAGCCGTCGGCCGAGCCGCCGGCGCGGGCCGAGAGCGCGTCCCGGGCCGACACCGGGAACAGACGCGGCGCCTCGGCCAGGAGCGCCTGCGCGTGCTCGCGGACGAAGTCGAGCACCTGCTGCCGCTCCTCGGGACGGGAGAGGATGTCGACCTTGTTCACCACGAAGACGATCTTCTTGCCCCACTCGCGGATCTGCTCCAGGAAGCCGCGCTCGCTCTCGGTGAACGGCCGGTCGGCGCTGGTGACGAAGAGCACGAGGTCGGCGCGCGGGATGAAGTCGCGCGTGAGCTCCTCGTGCCGGCGGATGATGGCGTTGGTGCCGGGCGTGTCCACGATGGTGATCTCGCGCAGCAGCTCGGCGGGATAGGTGCGCTCGAGCAGGTACGCCTCGAGATGCTGCTCGCCGACCTCGGGACCGTAGCGGAGGAGGTTGATCCGGTCGGTGGTGGGAGTCACCCCCTCCGGGAGCACGCGCTCCCCGAGCAGGGCATTGATGAAACTCGATTTCCCGGCATTGAACTCGCCGGCCACGACCAGCAGGAAGAGTCCGGTCAGCTGGTCCCGGGCCTCGCGGAACCGCCGGAGATCGTCGGGATCCACGTCGCCGCCGAAGCGCGCCAGCGCGCTCGCGAGGCGCTCGAGCAGCTCCTGTTCCCGAGTCCGGAGATCCTGCTCCCGCTCCGAGAGGATCGGGCGGCGGCCCAGCAGTCTGCCGATCACGGTGGCGCCTCCGGAGGCCGGCGCTACGCGGACCGGGCCCAGGACAGGGTGGAGCGGAGCGGGCGCTCGGTCCACAGCGCGCGGCCGAGGATGACGAGCTTCCGGGGGCCGGAGACGTACGCGCGAGCCCGGAAGACATCATAACCCAGCCGCTCGATGCCGTCGAGAATTCCGGCGTACGTGCGCTGCAGCAGCCGCACGGTGAGCCGGGATCCGTCCCCCGGGAAGAGTCCGACCACCGGATCGGCCGCGTCGAACAGGGCGCGGGCCCGCGCGACCTGAAACCGCATGAGCTCCTGGAACGCCGGCGTCACCCGGCGGCGCTCGAGCTCGGTCCGGTCGAGCCCGAAGCGGGCCAGCTCGTCCGCCGGCAGGTAGACCCGGCCCGCCTCGAGGTCCTCGCCCACGTCGCGCAGCACGTTGGTGAGCTGCATGGCGACGCCGAGGCCGACGCCGGGCTCGCGAAAGCGATGGGGCGCGGCGCCCAGCACCGGGCCCAGCATGAGACCTACGCCGCCCGCCACCAGCCGGCAGTATCGCTGGAGCGAGGGGTAGTCGGCAAAGGCCACCGCATCGAGATCCATCGCCACGCCGTCGAGCAGCTCGAGCAGCGGGGCCACCGGGACGTCGTAGCGGCGGAGCGTGTCGGCCAGCGCCAGCCAGCGCTCGCCGGCCGGCGCGACGCCCGCGTGGATGGACCGCACCACGGCGCCCAGCGCGTCGAGTTCGGCCACCACCTGCGCGCGCGATCGGTCGCCGCGGAGATCCACCAGGTTGTCGGCATGCCGGCAGTAGTCGTACAGCGCGAACACCGCGCGCTTCTTGGGCAGGGGCAGGAAACGGCTCGCGAAATAGAAGCTCCGGGCCCAGACCGCCGTCGCCTGCTCCGCCCGGCGGTAGCTCCGCTCGAGCGCCATCGCGTCGCTCACGCCCGCACCGCCTGCTCCGCGGCCATCCGCTCCACCACCAGCCGCGCGGAAATCAGCACCATGGGGATGCCGCAGCCCGGGTGCGTGCTCTGGCCGACGAAGTACAGGTTCGCGAGCCGCGGATGCCGGTTGTGCGGCCGGAAGTACCCGACCTGGTCGATGCCGTGTGCCAGGCCGAACGCCTCGCCGCGGGTAGCAGAGAACTCGAGCGCGAAGTCGGCCGGCGTGAACGTGCGGCGGGTCACGATGTGGCGCCGCAGCTCGGGCAGCCCGAACCGCTCCAGCCGGTCCAGCATGGCCGCCTCGAGGCGCGGCCCCTCGATCGACCAGTCGATCTCGCGGCCGGGCAGCTGGCTGGGGACGGGCACGAGCACGTAGACATTCTCACAGCCCGGCGGCGCCAGGCTCGGATCGGTCTTGCTCGGATTGCAGATGTAGTACACCGGGTCGGCCGGAACCCGGCCCGAGAAGATGTCATCGCAGGTGGTACGGAGGTCCTGCGGGACCACCAGGGCGTGGTGGGTGAGCTCCGGATACCGCCGGTTCACGCCCAGGTACATCAGGAAGGCGGAGCAGCTGAAATCGAAGCGGTCGATCCGGGGGTACTTCTCGCCCAGGAGCGTCTCGTAGGCGTAGGGCAGGTCCGCGTTGGCGAGCACCAGGTCGGCCGGCAGGCGGGTGCCGTCGGCGAGCACCACCGCGGCGATCCGGCCGTCGGCCCGTACCAGCGAGCGGACGTCGTGCCGGTAGCGGATGTCCACGCCCATTTCCTCCGCCAGCCGGGCCAGCGCGCGAGGCATCGCGTGCATACCGCCCATCGGGAAGTACAGGCCGCCCGCGACCTCGGTGTACGGCAGCAGGCTGTAGATCGCCGGGGAGTCGAACGGGGAGAGGCCCAGGTAGAGCGACTGGAAGCTGAACGTGTGCTGCAGCTTCTCGGTGCGGAAATAGCGGCGGACCATCCGCTGGAGCCGCTCCATCGCGCGGGCGCGGAGCAGGAGCCCCGCATTCCGGAGATTGAAGAAGTCGCCGCGGGCGTGGACGTTGCGATCGACGAACCCGTCGAGGCCGATCCGGTAGAGGGTCGCGGTCTGCGACAGGAAGCGGAGGAACCGCGGACCGACGCCGGGCTCGATCCGCTCGAGACCCTCGAGGACCGCGTTGAGGCGGCTGGTGACGTCGAGCGTGCTGCCGTCGGCGTAGTGGACCCGGTAGTTGGGGTCGAGCTGCCGGAGCTCGAGATAGCGCTCCAGCGGGCGGCCGACCTCGGCGAAGAGCGCGCGCAGGTAGTCCACCATCAGCAGCAGGGTCGGCCCGGTGTCGAACCGGAAGCCGTCGGACTCCCAGAGCCCGCACCGCCCGCCGGGGTGGGCGTGACGCTCCAGCACGGTCACGCGGAAGCCCCGGTGCCGGAGCCGGATCGCGGCAGCGAGCCCACCGAGGCCGGCGCCCACCACGATCACGTGGCGGGCGCCGTCATCACCGGCGGACGGTGACGGCGCGGCCATGCGGCCGGCGGGGCGGACGGGAGTCGTCGTCATCGGAGTGTCGCCTTGGTGAATGCCTCGAGTCCGATCTTGAAGCCATAGCCGCGGAGCACCCGGGCATGGGGCTCGACGCCGCCACCCCCGATCGCCGCGATCGTGTGCGGGGGGAGCTTGCCGGTTACCGCCGCGAGCGCGGGGAGGTTGGCGCGCACGACCGACGGGTCGCTGCTACTGAACGCCACGCACCGCGGGGAGAGCTGCCACGCCGCCTCGATCACCTCCTCGACCGGGAGATCGGCGCCGAGGTAGTGGATGCGCCACCCGTCCTCCTGCAGGACCGCGAGCGTGGCCAGGAAGCCCCACTCGTGCCGCTCGCCCGACAGGCAGCCGCACACCACCAGCGGCCCCGTGCCGCGCGACATCCGCAGGCCGCCCTTGAGCGCGTGCAGCACCACCTCGCTCGCCAGGTGCTCGGCGGCGATCGGGATCTTGCCGAGCGCCCAGAGATCGCCCACCGACTGCGCCAGCGGCAGCACGACCTCCTCGGCGAACGCCCGGAGCCCCCGGAGGGCCAGCTGCTGGGCCACCAGCCCCTCGAGCCGCTCCCGGTCGAACGCCCGCACCGCCTCCAGCAACGCGGCCTGCGGCGAGCCGTCCAGCGCCCGGGCCTCCGCCTGGGCCAGCACGTCCTCCCGAGAACGGGCGGCGAGGTCGCCGATCCGCTCCCCGCCGTCGATCAGCCGCGCGTAGGCCCGGAGCAGCGCGACCTGGTCGGCCGAGTAGGCCCGATAGCCGTTGGACATGCGCTGCGGACGCACGACCTCGTAGCGCCGCTCCCAGGCCCGGAGCCGGGCCGGGGCCAGGCCGGTCAGCTCCGCTACCTCGTGGATCTCGTAGGTCCGGTCGGGTCGGGGCACTGCCGTGGGCGCGGTTGGCATCGGCGAGTCCTAAGGTATGGGCTGCCGGAGCGGAGCGACAGCAGCACAGTGGGTTGTACCATCGACGGCACGGGTTGATCCATGGCTGCCCGGTGCCGTACCGGCCGGTTATCTTCCCGCACGTTCCGCCTCCGTTCGACGCCCGCGCCGGCTTGCGCGCGAAAGGAGTCCGCTCTGTCCGCAGAAAGCACTCGCACCCGCGGCGCGCGCGCCGAGGAATCCGCCGCCGCGCCGGGTCTGGAGGCGTCCGCCCCCGAGCCGCCCGCCGACGCCCTGGTCTGGCGCAGCATCAACGCGATCCGGGCGCTGGCGATGGACGCCGTGGAGGCGGCCCAGTCGGGCCATCCCGGCACCCCGATGGCCCTCGCCCCCGCGGCGTACGTCCTCTGGCACCGGTTCCTGCGTCACAATCCCACCGACCCCGATTGGCCCGACCGTGACCGCTTCGTCCTCTCCTGCGGCCACGCCTCCATGCTCCAGTACGCCCTGCTGTACCTGGCGGGCTACGACGTGTCGCTCGACGATCTGCGAGCCTTCCGCCAGTGGGGCTCGAAGACGCCGGGTCACCCCGAGCGCGGGCACACGCCGGGCGTCGAGACGACCACCGGCCCCCTGGGACAGGGCGTCGGAAACGCGGTCGGGATGGCGATCGCCGAGCGGTTCCTGGCGGAGCACTTCAACCGGCCGGGCCACCGGATCATCGATCACCGGACCTGGGCCTTCGTCAGCGACGGCGACCTGATGGAGGGGGTCGCGAGCGAGGCGGTCTCGCTCGCCGGCCACCTCCGGCTCGGCAAGCTGACGCTGATCTACGACGACAACCACATCACCATCGACGGCGACACGGCCCTCAGCTTCAGCGAGGACGTGCCACGGCGGTTCGAAGCCTACGGCTGGCACGTGGTCCGGGTCGGGGACGGCAACGACCTCGCGGCCATCGGCGCGGCGCTCGAGGCGGCCCGCGCCGAGACCGTCCGGCCGACGCTGGTGGCGCTCCGGACCTACATCGCCGATCCGGCACCGACCAAGCGCAACTCGTCGAAGGCCCACGGCGAGCCGCTCGGCGCCGAGGAGGTCCGACGCACCAAGGAGATCATGGGCTGGCCGGAGGAGCCCCGGTTCTTCGTGCCCGACGACGCCCTCGACCACTGGCGGCAGATCGCGACGCGGGGCGCGGTGCTCGAGACCGAATGGCGGGCGCGCCTCGCGGCGTACGCGGCGGACGAGCCCGAAGCCGCGGGTGAGCTTCAGCGGTGGCTGTCCGGCGCGCTGCCCGACGGCTGGGATGCCGGGCTCCCGGCCCTCGGACCCGAGAGCGGGCCGCTCGCCACCCGCCAGGCGTCGGGCCTGGCGCTCCAGGCCCTCGCGGCGGCGGTGCCCAACCTGGTGGGTGGCTCCGCCGATCTCGGCGGGAGCACGGGGACGACGCTCAAGCAGGGCGGCGTCTTCGGCCCGACGAGCAGCGGCCGGACCTTCCACTGGGGCATCCGGGAGCACGGGATGGCGGCCTGCCTCAACGGGATCGCCGCCCACGGCGGGGTGCGCCCCTTCGGCAGCACCTTCCTGGTCTTCTCCGACTACATGAAGCCGGCCATCCGGCTCGCCGCGATCATGCGGCTCCCGGTCATCTACATCGGGACCCACGACTCGATCGGCGTGGGAGAGGACGGGCCCACCCACCAGCCGATCGAGCATCTGGCGATGCTGCGTGCCATTCCCAACCTCGTCGTTCTCCGGCCGGCCGACGCCACCGAGACGGTCGAGGCCTGGCGCACCGCCCTGGCGCGGACCGCCGGCCCCACGCTGCTGGTGCTCTCCCGCCAGAAGCTGCCGGTGCTGGATCGGACGGCGCTCGGGCTGGCCGCGGGAGCCGCGCGCGGCGGCTACGTCCTGCTCGATCCGCCGGGCGGCACGCCGCAGGCCATTCTCATCGCCACCGGCTCCGAGGTCCATGTGGCGCTCGCCGCCGCCAGGCTGCTCCAGGCCGACCGGGTCCGGGTGCGGGTGGTCTCGCTGCCGTCCTGGGAGCTGTTCGCCGCCGAGCCGCAGAGCTACCGCGACGAGGTGCTGCCGCCGGGCGTGCGCGTGCGCCTGGCCATCGAGGCGGCGTCCCCGTTCGGATGGGAGCGGTGGGTCACCACCGACGGCGCCATGCTCGGGATGGAGAGCTTCGGCGCCTCGGCGCCGGGCGACCGGCTGTTCGAAGAGTTCAAGTTCACGCCCGACCGGGCGGCGGCGATGGTGCGCCAGCTGCTCGCTCAACGGCACGTTCCCAGCCGCAGCGAGGGAGGCGCATGACGAGCAATCGCAAGGCCGAGACGAACCCGCTGGTCCGGCTGGGCGAGCTGGGCCAGAGCCCCTGGTACGACTACATCACCCGCGACCTGGTCACGTCCGGCGAGCTGGCACGGCTGATCGCGGAGGACGGGCTCCGGGGCATGACGTCGAATCCGACGATCTTCGAGAAGGCCATCGCGGGAAGCCGGCTGTACGACGAGGAGATCCGGACGCTCACCGACAGCGGGCGGAGCGCGCAGGAGATCTTCGAGCACCTCGCCATCGCCGACGTGCGCGCCGCGTGCGATGCCTTCGCGGGCGTGTACGAGGCGACCGGCGGGGCCGACGGGCTGGTCTCGCTCGAGGTCGCTCCCGCCCTCGCACACGACACGGCCGCCACGATTCACGAGGCGGAGCGGCTCTGGCGCTCGCTGGCGCGGCCGAACGCGATGATCAAGATCCCGGGGACGTCGGCCGGACTGCCGGCCATCGCCCACTGCATCGCCGAGGGCATCAGCGTCAACGTGACCCTGCTGTTCTCGGTGGAGCGCTACGGCGAGGTGATCGAGGCGTTTCTCGACGGGCTCGAGCGCCGGCTGGCGGCGGGGCAGCCGCTTCGGCCGATCACGTCGGTGGCGAGCTTCTTCGTGAGCCGGGTGGACGGCAAGGTCGACCCGCTGCTCGACCGGCTGGGCGGCGCGCAGGGACTGCGGGGCCGCATCGCCATCGCCAACGCCTGCGAAGCCTATCGCCTGTTCGAGTGGTCGACCGGCACGCCTCGCTGGGAGCGCCTCGCGCGTGCCGGCGCGCGGCCGCAGCGGCCGCTCTGGGCCTCGACCAGCACCAAGGATCCCAGGTACCCCGACGTGCACTACGTCGAGGCGCTGGTGGCGCCGCGGACGGTGAACACGCTCCCGCCCGAGACCTTTGCCGCGTACCGCGACCACGGCCGCCCGGCGGTGCGGATCCAGGACGGCGTGGCCGCCGCCCCTGCTCAGCTCAAGGCCCTGGCCGACCTCGGCATCGATCTG
>DASSYY010000020.1:0-2786 GCA_035703025.1 Gemmatimonadales bacterium
CGGGACAGCTTTCGCCGCCAGAGCCACATGGCGACGCTTGGCGCGTCCATCGCCTTCCTCGCCCCAGGCGAAGTGCATCTCTCGCTCCCCTTCGCCGACCGATTCTGCCAGCAGAACGGCTTCATGCACGCGGGGGCGATCGCCAGCGTCGCCGATTCCGCGAACGGCTATGCCGCCTATACCCTGACGCCGCCGGGGACCGACGTGCTGGCCGTCGAGTTCAAGATCAACCTGCTGGCACCGGCACGCGCGGAGGCATTCCTCGCGTGCGGCCGCGTCCTCCGCGCGGGCCGCACGCTGACCGTCTGCCAGGCGGAGGTCTTCACCGCGGGCTCGGACGAGCGGACGCTCATCGCCGTCATGGTCTCGACCATCATCGTGCGAAAGGATCTGGCGTGATGTCTGCCAGCGCCCGCCGGGCGGCGTATGGGCTCGATGCCCCGCCGGTGGTTCGCAATCTCCTCATCGCCGGCACCACCGGGATTCTCGTCTGGGGAGCGGCGGCACTCGGGCTATGGTCCGGGGTTTTGCGCTTCACGATGGGCGCAATCGACCTCCGCGCGGGCGTGGCGCCGGCAGGACTGTGCGTCGGCATGGGATGCCTGGCGATGGCGGCGTGGATGATCTGGTCCAGCCGGGTCGGCAAGGTGCGGGAGCGCGAGCGCCTGCTCGACACGCTGACCTGGAGAGGTGACGAGCGGGTGCTCGATCTCGGGTGCGGGCGCGGGTTGATGCTCATCGGTGCAGCGAGGCGGCTCCGCACGGGCCGGGCGATCGGAATCGACCTCTGGCGCTCCGAGGACCTGGGCGGCAACTCGCCGGCCGCGGCCAGGGCCAACGCCGATGTCGAAGGCGTGACCGACCGCGTGACACTGGAGACCGCGGACATGCGGATGCTCCCACTGCCCAGCGGCAGCATCGACGTCGTGCTGTCCCAGGCAGCGGTGCACAACATTCCGGACGCGCAGGGGCGGCGGCAGGCGCTCGGGGAGGTGGTGCGCGTGCTCCGACCAGGAGGCACCGCCCTCCTTGCCGACATCCGCCACCTCGACGAGTACGCCAGGGTGCTTCGCGAGGGGGGTCTCTCGGCCGACGTCGAGGGCTGTGCCCTTACTCGCGGGGTCCTCGCGCTCCTGACCTTCGGCGCGCTGCGCCCCGGGGTGGTACGGGCCCGGCAGCCGCAGTCGAGTCCGGCGGTTTCCGCATGAGCGTCGTCGGCTCCTGCCGGTGTCGTGCCCTGTGGCTGCCGGTGGTGGCCACCAGCCTGCTGGCGACGCGCGCGGCTGCCCAGACGAGGGACTGCGAGCCGGTCGCCGATCGCGCCGGCCGGACCCTCGGCTGCTTCATCACCGCTCGCGAGGAGCTGGGTGCGCTGCCGCGGGACAGCGCGCTGTACTGGCACATCACTACCTTCCCGACGCTGGCCGCCGCGTCCGCGGCCGCCGCGAAGGTCCCGCGCAGCACGGCGGTCGAATCGTTGGGTCTCAACTGGCTCTTCACCATTGCGAACGGCCGGTGGCGGCCTCCGGGCGGTCGGCGCATCGCGCGGATCGGCCCGCTGCCGCTGATCGACGCGCCGACCTTCGCCGCCGTCTACATGGAAGGCGTCTTTCAACCGGGGATGCAATCGCCGGTGCACCGTCATCCCGGTGTGGAGGCGTGGTATACCCTCCAGGGCGCGCAGTGCCTCGAGACTCCGGAGGGCCGACTCGAGCAGCGGGCCGGCGAGCGTGGGGTCATGGTGCGTGGCGGCGTGCCGATGCAGCTCACCGGCATCGGGACCGGCATCCGGCGGTCGCTGGTGCTCATCCTCCAGGACGCCACCCAGCCCCGGAACACCCACGCCCACGACTGGACACCGAAGGGGCTCTGCCGGCCGTGAGGACGGTCGCCGATTGGGCGCCCGGACACCGGGCCGGACTCTCGACATCGAGGCAGCCATGGGTGATCAACCGCTGGAGGTGTTTCGCCGGCTCACGCACGGCCTCTACATCGTGGGCGCGGCGCACGAAGGCCAGCGGGACGCCTTCACCGCGGCGTGGGTCACGCAGGTGAGCTTCGACCCGCTGCTGGTGATCGTCAGCATCAATCCCGCGCACGCATCTTTCCCGATTCTCGTGGCATCGGGGGCATTCGCCGTCAGCATCCTGCGCCGGGGCCAGCTCGAGCTGGCGCGCCACTTCGGCACCCAGTCCGGGCGGGAGGTCGACAAGCTCGCCGGCCAGCGCTGGCATTCGACACCCGGCGGATCGCCAGTCCTCTCCGATGCACTCGGGTATCTCGACTGCCGGGTCGCCGGGCGCTACCCCGCCGGAGACCACGAGCTGGTGCTGGGCCGCGTCGTGGGCGGCGGCGTCTTCACCCCGGACGAGTCGCCGATGACCTACGCCGAGACCGGGAACCTCGACGGCAGCGCGGCGCTGTTTCCCCCGACCTTCTGAGCTGGAGCTCGACGTGCCCTCTGCCGACCTCACCTTCCACGGCACGCGGATGCGCGTGCATCTCCGGACCGCGGACACCGGCGGCGCCTACGCCTTGATCGAGATGTGGCACCCGCCTCGCGTCGGCCCGGCCCTCCACGTGCACCCGCGCGGCCCCGAGACGTTCCTCGTCCTGGCGGGTGACTACACCTTCACCCGCGGCAGCGAGACGGTGCGCGCGACGGCCGGCACGGCGGTCACGGTGCCGGCGGGCATCCCCCATCGCTACGATGTCGGAGCCGGAGGCGGCCATCTCATCGTGGTCTGTCCCCCGGGGCTCGAGGGCTACTTCGAGGAGGTGGCGCG
>DASSYY010000055.1:0-7558 GCA_035703025.1 Gemmatimonadales bacterium
CGGCGCCTGGAATTCCCACGAGGGTCGGTGACCGAACCCGAATGATGGCAATGGCATGGGCCTCGAAGGTACGGCGCGCTCCGGAGGAGGGCAAGGAGCGGCGTACCCTTCACCTGACGCCATGCCCGCTGTTAATTGCTCGGTATGCTCCGCGCCATCACATGGCTGTTCGTGGGCCTCGCCGGCGCCGCCGGCTGGGCGGTCCTGGCCCTCCACCGCGGCGAGACGATCAGCGCCGCGTGGCTCGTGCTGGCCGCCGTCGGCACCTATCTCCTGGCCTTCCGGTTCTACAGCCGCTTCCTCGCCGACCGGGTGTTCGGCCTCAACGACCGGCGGGCGACGCCGGCCGAACGGCTGTCCAACGGCCGCGACTTCGTGCCGACCTCGCGCTGGGTGCTGTTCGGCCACCACTTCGCGGCCATCGCCGGCGCCGGTCCTCTGGTGGGGCCCGTCCTCGCCGCCCAGTTCGGCTACCTGCCCGGCACCATCTGGATCGTGTTCGGCGTGGTGCTGGCCGGCGCGGTGCAGGACTTCGTCATCCTGTTCGCCTCGATGCGCCGCGACGGGATGTCCCTGGGTCAGATGGCCAAGCAGGAGACGGGACCGGTCGTGGGCCTGCTCGCGATGGTGGCCGTGCTCTGCATCCTGGTCATCCTCTCCGCCGTGCTCGCGCTGGTGGTGGTCAACGCACTCAAGGACAGTCCCTGGGGCGTATTCACGATCGCCTGCACGATTCCGATCGCGTTCCTGATGGGTTTCTGGATGAAGGTGTGGCGGCCGGGCGCGACCCTCGAGGCCTCGGCCGCCGGTGTGCTGCTGCTGCTGCTCGCCCTCGCGGGCGGCCGGTACGTGGCCAGCTCGCCGACGCTGGCGCCGCTGTTCACCTGGAGCGCGCCGACGATCGCCTACGCCCTCATCGGGTACGGCTTCGTCGCCAGCGTGCTGCCGGTGTGGATGCTGCTGTGCCCGCGCGACTACCTCTCGACCTTCATGAAGGTGGGGACGATCCTGCTGCTGGCGCTCGGCATCCTGCTGGTGCTGCCGCCGCTCCGGATGCCGGCGGTGACGAGGTTCGTCGACGGGACCGGGCCGGTGTTCGCCGGCAAGCTGTTTCCGTTCGCGTTCATCACAATCGCCTGCGGCGCGATCAGCGGGTTCCACTCGCTCGTCGCCTCGGGCACCACGCCCAAGATGATCACCCGCGAGACCGACGCTCGGCTGATCGGCTACGGCGGCATGCTGATGGAGTCGTTCGTGGCGGTGATGGCGATCTGCGCCGCCTGCCTCCTCGACCCCGGCGTCTACTTCTCGATCAACGCGCCGGCCACGGTGCTCGGCGGCACGCCCGAGGCGGCGGCGGCGGTGATCCGGTCGTGGGGCTTCATGATCACGCCCGAGCAGATCACCCGGCTCGCCGCCGACGTGGGCGAGCAGACGCTGCTCGGCCGGGTCGGCGGCGCGCCGTCCCTGGCCGTGGGGATGGCGCACATCCTGAGCGGCGCGTTCGGCCAGGGCATGGTGGCCTTCTGGTATCACTTCGCCATCATGTTCGAAGCGCTGTTCATCCTGACGACACTGGATACGGGCACGCGGGTCGGCCGGTTCATGCTGCAGGAGCTGGCGGGACACCTCTGGACGCCACTCGGACGGACCTCCTGGTATCCGAGCATCATCGTCACGTCGGCAGCGACCGTCGCGGCATGGGGCTACTTCCTGCTGCAGGGCGCGCTCGATCCCTCGGGCGGCATCAAGTCGCTGTGGCAGCTCTTCGGCATCAGCAACCAGCTGCTCGCCGCGGTGGCGCTGTGCGTCGGCACGACCGTGCTGATCAAGGGAGGTCGGGCGCGCTACGCCTGGGTGACGCTGGCCCCGCTCGCCTGGGTGCTGACCGTGACGCTCACCGCCGGCTGGCAAAAGGTCTTCTCGGCCGACCCCCAGCTCGGCTTCCTGGCCCACGCGTCCCAGACGGCGGAGCAGGTGGCCGCCGGCTCGCTGGACGCGGCGCGGGGAGCGCAGCTGCTCTTCAACGACCGGCTCGACGCGGCCGTCGCCCTGCTGTTCATGTCGGTCACGGTGCTGGTGATCGCGGCGTCGGCGCGCGAGTGGTTCCTGGTGCTGACGCGGCGGCGCCCGGCGACGGCGAAGGAATCCCCGTTCGTGGAGACGGCCTATGTCGGGTAGGCGGGCGCTCCTCGCGACCACGGAGCGGGTGCTGCGGGTCGTGCGGCGGGTGGCGGGGATGCCCGACTACGCGGCGCACGTGGAGCACCTCCGCCGGCATCACCCCGAGCGGCCGTTGCCGTCCCCGCGCGAGTTCTACGACGAGTTCATCCGCTGCCGCTACGCCGAAGGCCCCACCCGCTGCTGCTGACGTGACAGATTGTCCGGGGCCTGCTCCCGCTCCAGGGCCAGCGAGCGGTCGGCGAGCGCACGGCGGAGCGCGTCAGGTGCCGGGCCCGCCACCACCGAGCTCCGCGATCCAAACCGTGAGCCACTTGCCGGTCCGGCTGATCACCGACGAGCTGTCGCTCCCCAGAAAATCGAGATCCGCGTGCCGGAGCCCGGGATCGTCATACACGCCCTTCGCCCGCGCCGCCGCTCGCGCATCGAGCAGCGCCTGCAGGCTTTCGCGCGTGCCGATCCAGAGCAGGCCGTCCGACGCCCGGATGGCATAGCGCTTCGGGAGGCCGAAGCTGTCCGGGGCCGCGTAGATCCGCGCGAACAGCGGCACCAGCGAGGGGTCCGTGAAATAGGAGAGCAGCGTGAGATAGCGGACCTTGAACTCCTCCGACCCGGCCGACCGGAAGCGCGCCGACAGGGAGTCGGCCGCGCCGGCGCCGAGCCGGCCAAGGACCCAGGCATCGCCGTGGTCGTACTGTTTCGACTGGAGCCGGCCGAGGATGTCGGCCAGGACGGCCGAGTCGCCCGCCACCGCCCGGTGCCGCTCGAGGACGACCGCGTGGAGCGACGGCAGCACGTCCTCGGGCTTGAGGCCCGGGTTCTCCGGGAACGGGTTCTCCTCTGCAGTCTCGATGATGCGGCTCAGACGGGCGGCGCTGTCGGCGTAGGCCCTGCTCCTGAGCTCGGCGAGACGGGTGAGGGCGATGAGACCGCTCTGCCAGTCGCCTGTGCCGCGGACGGCCGCCATGCCCATCCGCCAGAGCGCAGCCGGGTTCCGCATCCGCTGGATCCGGCGCACGGTGTCCGCGGGCGGCGTCCCGAGCTTGAGCGCCTCGTGGAGCTCCGAGTAGGTGGCCCGCCCCGGCACGCCGAGCCGCACCTGGACCTGCGCCGACGCCGTGCCCACAGGGAGCGTCAGCAGGAGCCCGAATCCGATCCTCACGACCATCTTCATGCGGGAGATCTCTCATGATTGCGTGGTGAAGCAACGAGCCAGGCGGCGACCGCGAGCGCCATCCCCGCCGCGCTGGCGAAGAGGGCCGCGGGGCCGCTCGCCATCTGGTAGATGGCGCCGAACAGCAGCCCCGCCGGCAATGCGGCGGCGCCCGTCAGTGCATGATACAGGCCGAATCCGCGCCCCGTCCGCACCGGGGCCAGGCGGGCCACCATCGCCCGCTCGGCCGACTCGGTGAGCCCGGCCACGAGGCCGAGCAGGAGAAAGATGGCCACGGCGGGGGACGCCCCGAGCCTCGCGCCGAGGGCCGCGACCACCGCCGCGAAGACCAGGCCCCCGGCAGCGACGGTGGCACGCGGGCCGAGGTGATCCGACAGCCACCCGCCCGGATAGGAGCTCGCGCTCCGGACCACGTGAAGTCCCGCCCAGACCAGGGGCACCAGTGCCACCGCCACGCCGGCGTCCTGGAGCCGGAGCAGCAGCAGCGCCTCGGGCACCCGGAAGAAGGTGAGGGCCGTCAGCGCGACCACGGGGGCCCAGAAGACGCGGCCGCCCGAGTCGGCGGTGGCCGGGGACGGCTTCACCGCGGCGGGCACCGCGCGTGCTCCCCGGAGCACCGCCGCCAGCACGGCAAAGGCGACGAGCCCGGGCACGACGCTCCACTCGATGACGCGGCGCACGTCGGCCCCCCGCGTGAGCAGGTACCAGGCGGCCAGCGAGCCCAGGACGGCGCCGAAGTGGTCCGCGGCCCGATGGAACCCGAACGCGCGACCGCGTACCTCCAGGGGCGTGATGCCGGCGATGAGCGCGTCGCGCGGCGGCGTCCGAAGGCCCTTCCCCACCCGGTCCACCACCCGGAATCCCACCACCTGCCACGCCGCGCCCGCCACCGCGATCAGCGGCCGCACCAGCACGGCCGTGGCGTACCCGACCAGGATGAGCGGCGCGCGCCAGCGGGGCCGGTCGGCGAGCCGGCCGCTCACCACCTTGAGGACCGCCGAGGTCAGATCGGCGGCGCCGTCGAGCAGGCCGAGCAGCGCCGCGCCGCCGCCGAGCGGGCCGGTGACGAAGGCGGGGAGCAGGGGGTAGACCATCTCGCTCGCGAAGTCGTTGAACAGCGAGACGAGCGAGAGGCCCTTGACCGCCGTCGGGACCCGGTTCACGATGGCGGCGGCGGCGGTAATGCAGGGCACGGCATCGCAGGAAGGTAGCATGTATGTTACGCCCCCATGGCCGCCGACCCCATCGGTTTTCACGAGTCCAACCTCTGGTCGACCCCCATCCGCGACCTGGGGCTGACCATCGAGGGCACCCGCCTGGAGCCGATCCTCGCCGAGTTCGAGGCCGAGCGCCTGGCCGCGGGCCTCACCCGCCTCCGGCCCAGGTTCTACCTGTCCACCGAATGGGGCGTGCCGTTCGAGACGGTCGCCATCGCCATTCCGTTCTACCTGGCCCGGCCGGACCTGACGGCGCTCCACGCCGAGCGGGTGGGACACGTCGAGGGCTTCGACCGGGCCGACATCCTCCGGTATCTGCGCCACGAGCTGGGGCACGTCGTGAACTACGCCTACCGGCTGTACGACGGGGAGGAGTGGGTCAAGCAGTTCGGCTCGATCACCCAGCCCTACGGCGAGGAGTACCGGCCGGAGCCCTTCAGTCGGCGCTACGTGCGGCACCTGCCGGGGTGGTACGCCCAGAAGCATCCGGACGAGGACTGGTCGGAGACCTTCGCGGTGTGGATGACGCCGGGGACCGACTGGCGGAAGGAGTACGGCGGCTGGCCGGTGGCCGCGGCCAAGCTGGCGTTCTGCGAGCGGACGATGGCCGCGATCCGGGACCGCGACCCCGTGGTGACCGACGCCGACCTCGACGAGGACGTCGGCGAGATCGAGTACTCGATCGACCAGTACTACCGCGACGCAGCCGCGTCGGCGTCCGAGATGCCGCCCGGACTCGACGGGGCCCTGCTCGCGATCTTCGAGGATCTGGGAGGCGACGAGGGCATGTCGCTGGAGGAACCGCTGGCGCCCGCCGCGGCGCTGATCCGGCGGCTCGAGCCGGAGCTGATGGCGAACGTGTTCCGCTGGACCGGCCACTTCCCCGAGCGGACCCGCGTGCTGCTCCGCTACCTGGCCGAGCGGGCGGCGCAGCTGCAGCAGGGGTATGCGGCCACCCGGGAGACGACCGCGATCGTGGCGCTCACCACGCTGGTGACCGGACTGGCGATGAACTACGTGCAGCGAGGGTCGTACCTGCCGTAGGCACCCGGGTCAGCTACCGCCGCTTCTTCTCCATCCGCTCCTGGGCCAGGTTCACGATCTTCTCGATCAGCCGCGGATAGTCCAGCCCGCTCGCCGCGGCCGCCATGGCGAACTCGCTCGATTTCTCGAGGTAGCAGCTCGCGTTGACCTCTAGCACGTAGATCTCGCCGGTCTCCGTGAGCCGGAGATCCACACGGCCGTAGTCCTTCACCCGGAGCGCCCGGTAGGCGTCGACCGCCACCTTCTGAAGCCGGGCCCGAAGCTCGTCGGGCAGGTTGGCGATGACCGACTTGGTTCCCTTGTACTCCTTGCTCCGCTCGTCCCACTTGGCCTTGCTGTCCATGACCTTGGGGACGCCCTCGGGGAAGCCGGTGAAGTCCACCTCGATCGGCGGCAGTGCCTTGGGCTGGGCGTTGCCGAGCACGCCGACGTAGAACTCCCGCCCGTCGATGTACTCCTCCGCCAGCGCCGAATCCTCGAGCTCCTTGTGGATCGCGGCCACCCGCTCCATCAGCGCCACCGCATCGTGCACCAGCGACTTGCCGCCGATGCCGAGCGAAGCGTCGGACCGGAGCGGCTTCACGAACAGCGGCATGCGGAGGTTGCCGCCGGTCTCGAATGCGGCCTGCCGGGAGAACACCGCGTAGCGCGGATAGAGGATGTCCTCGAACGCCAGCAGCTTCTTGGTGAGACCCTTGTCCTGGCTCAGGTAGAGCTCGCCGGGGCCGCTGCCGGTGTAGCGGACGCCCAGCAGCTCGAGCAGGCCGGTGACCGGGATGTCGCCGAAGACGTTGTCGCCGAACATCTCCATCAGGTTGAAGACCAGCTCGGGCTTGCGGCGGGAGAGGCCGGCGATGAGGCGCTTGACGTCGCCGTGGACGCCGAGCACGGAAACCCGGTGGCCCAGGCGGCGGAGGGTGCGGGCCACCTGCGGGACGACCGGGTCGTACTCCTTCGAGTTCTCGTTCTCGCTGTCCAGGTACGTCAGGACGGTGATCTTCACGAGCGCTCCTTCGCGCTTATCCGGCCAGATCCATCCCCCAGCGGGCCAGGGAGACGGGCAGGCCGCCGTAGCTCAGCAGCGTATCGTGGAACCGGCGCGGCTCGAAGCCCGGACCGGCGGCCTCCTGCCAATCGTCGCGGAGCTGCAGCAGCTCGCGCCGACCGACCGCGTAGCAGAGCTGGTAGGTGGGCCAGGCGCAGTAGCGGCGCACCTCCGCCTCCGCGCTCCGGCGCTCGATCGGCAGGTGCTCCACCATGTAGTCCACGGCTTCCTTCGGCGACATGCCCCGCGTGTGAAGGCCGACGTCGAGCACGACCCGGATGGCGCGCCACAGCAGGTTCACCAGCCGGAAGAGCCGCTGCTCGGCGGTCCGGTAGTAGCCCGCCTCGTCCAGCAGCTGCTCGCAGTAGAGCGCCCAGCCCTCGACCATGATCGGCGTCCAGACGTGGCGCCGGACCTCGGAGGACAGCTCCTGGGCGGTCACCAGTTGGAGGTGATGGCCGGGATACGCCTCGTGCGCCACCATCGCCGGAATCCCGTGGCGGCCGTGGCCGCGCCGGAGCTGCGCCGCGGCCTCCGCCGGCAGCGACGGATCGGGCACCGTGACGTAGAAGCGGCCGCGCGGCGCGCCGAGATAGATCGGCGGGGGCTCGTAGGCCGCGAACGGCACCAGCGCGACCAGGAACGGCGGTGTGGGGACCACGTCGAGCGGCGCCTCGGGAATGGCCACGAGATCGCGCTCGGCGACGAACGCACGCGCCCGGTCGAGCTCCGCCTGGTAGACGGCGAGCAGATCGTCCGACTCGGGGATGTCGTTCCGGAGCTCCTCCACCAGCTCGCGCCAGGGCCGGCCGGCGAGTTCGGCGGCAAGGGCCGTGAGCTGGGCCGTCGTTTCCTCCTGGAGATGGAGGCCATAGCGCCAGAGCTCCGGCGCACCGG
>DASSYY010000340.1:0-8339 GCA_035703025.1 Gemmatimonadales bacterium
TGAGGAGGATGTCGGCTGGCGCCAGGTCGAAGTTCTCTCCTACCGGCCGCGTGATCTCGAGAATGGTGATCGGGGGTCTGCGCGTCTCGCCCAGGAGGACGTCGTACATCGTGCGGATGGGCGCGGCCCCGCGGCCCGACAGACCAAGGGTGGAGTGTCCTTGCGGATCCATGTCGACCAGCAGCACTCGCCGTCCAGCCAGCGCCAGAAAGGCCGACAGGTTGATCGAAGTGATGGTTTTTCCGCACCCGCCCTTTTGGTTGACGACCGCGATGGTACGCATGGCGCGCTCCTTCTTCGGTCTGCTCTGTGCGGGTTGGCTTGCGCGCGCAGTGCGCGCCAGGATATGAAAGTCACCTCCGGTAGGCGAGCGGATGCGGCGTCTCGCCGGGTGTTGGACTAGATAGGGGAGTGACGCCCTCGTCGAGGCGCGTCCACAGCTGCCGTTGGGTCAGCCGGACCGGGGTACCCGAAGCAAACGGTCGGAGCACCCGGAGGTCGAGGCGGTAGGGTTTGAGGCTCAATATTAGCAATCAGGCATCGGCCCGTCAAAGGGCGCGGTGGCTGCCGATGCCGCGCTTCCGTGGCCCCGCTACATTCCGTCACCCCACACCGAACGGCGATCCCCGGCATGCAACTGCCCGACCAGCTTCAGCGTGCCCTCGGAGCCACCTACCGGATCGAGCGCGAGCTCGGCCAGGGCGGGATGGCCACGGTCTACCTGGCCGACGACCTCAAGCACGATCGCCAGGTCGCGGTCAAGGTCCTCCGCCCCGAGCTCGCCGCGGCCCTCGGTCCGGACCGCTTCACCCGCGAAATCCGCATCGCCGCCCGGCTCCAGCATCCGCACATCCTGCCGCTGCTCGACTCCGGACAGGCGGAGGGCTTCCTCTACTACGTCATGCCCTACGTGGGCGGTCAGAGCCTCCGTGACCGCCTGGCCCGCCAGGGCGAGCTCCCGGTTCACGAGGCCGTCCGGCTGCTGGTCGAGATCACCGACGCCCTCGCCTTCGCCCACGCGCAGGGCGTCGTCCACCGCGACATCAAGCCCGACAACATCCTGCTCTCCGGCCGCCACGCGCTGGTCATGGACTTCGGCGTCGCCAAGGCCGTGAGCGAGGCGACCGGGCGGCACACCCTCACCAGCGTCGGGGTCGCCATCGGCACGCCGGCGTACATGGCGCCCGAGCAGGCCACCGCCGACCCCAACATCGACCACCGGGTCGACATCTACGCCGTCGGCGTGATGGGGTACGAGCTCCTCACCGGCCGCACCCCGTTCCAGGGCCTCACCCCGCAGCAGATGCTCGCGGCCCACGTGACCGAGGAGCCGGCGCCGATCAGCCGGTATCGCCCCTCGATTTCCCCCGCGCTCCAGAGCGTGGTGATGCGCTGCCTGGCCAAGCACGCCTCCGATCGCTGGCAGACGGCGCAGGAGCTGCTGGCCCAGCTCGAGCCGCTGATGACGCCGAGCGGGGGGATGACGCCGGCGCAGACGCAGCCGGTCGCGGCGGCCGCTGCGGCGGCCTCGGCCCCGCGCCCCCGCTGGCACTGGGCGGCGGCCGCCGCGGGCCTGGCGCTCGCGGTGGTCGCCGGCGCGGTCCTGCTCGCGCGCGGGCACGGCGACGACCTCGCCCTCGGCCGCCGCCTGCAGGTCACCCGCGACCCCGGCCTCGAGATGGACGCGGCCATCTCGCCCGACGGCAAGCTCGTCGCCTACGCCGGCGGCCCGTCCGGCAACAACAAGATCTTCGTCCGCCAGATCGACGGGGGCGGGACTGTCGCCCTGACCCCGGACACGCCGGGCGACCTGCGGCGGCCGCAGTGGACGCCCGACGGCTCGCGCATCGCCTTCCAATCGCCGAGAGGGATCGAGCTGGTGCCCGCGCTCGGCGGCGTGCCCAAGCTGCTGGTCGCGTCGCCCGTCCCCGACAGCGCAACCGACCTGGCCTGGTCCCCTGACGGCAAGCGCTTCGTCCACCGGCAGGCGGACAGCCTCTTCGTGCGGGCGACCGACGGCGGGCCGGCTCGGAAGCTGATCGGCGGCCGCGAACTGTTCTCACCGTCGTGGTCCCCGGACGCGCGCTGGATCGCGTACGCGACCGGCAATCCGCAATTCCTCTACGGCACCCGCTCGCAGCTCGGCAACCTGGCCCCCAGCGCGGTCATGGTCGTGCCGGCCGAGGGCGGAGCCCCGGTCGAGGTGGCCGGCGGGCAGTCGCTCAACCTGAGCCCGGTCTGGCTCCCCCGCGGCCGCGAGCTCCTGTTCATCTCCAGCCGCGACGGCGGACGGGACATCTACCGCGTCGCCCTCGGCAGCGACGGCCGGCCCGCCGCGCCCCTGCGCCGGCTCAGCACCGGCCTCAACGTGGCCGCGATCAGCGTGACCACCGACGGCCGCCGCCTGGCGTACTCGGCATTCACGCAGACGGCCAATGTCTGGGCAGTCACGGTCCCGACCGGCCCGCCGGTCTCGGCCCGAACCGCGCGGCCCGTGACGACCGGCAATCAGATCATCGAGTCCTTCGACGTCTCGTCCGACGGCAAGTGGCTGGCGTTCGATTCCGACCGGAACGGCAATCAGGACATCTTCCGGATGCCGCTCGCCGGCGGGCCGGAGGAGCAGATCACCACCGATTCGGGCGACGACTTCCAGCCGCATTTTTCGCCCGACGGCAGCGAGATCGGCTTCCACGCCTTCCGAAGCACCAGCCGCGATCTGTTCGTCGTCCCCTCGACGGGCGGCGAGCAGCGCCCGGTGGTCGCGACGCCGGCGCAGGAACGCGACCCAGGCTGGTCGCCCGACGGCCGGCGAATGTCGTTCTCCTCGGACATCACTGGGCGCTCGGAGATCTTCACCGTCGCGCGCGAGGGCAGCGGGGGGGGGAAGCCGGTCCAGCTCACGCGTACCGGGGGAATCTTTCCGCTCTGGTCGCCCGACGGCCGCTTCATCGTCTACGGCTGGACCCGGGGCGTGGAGCTCGTCTCGCCTGCTGACGGCAAGGTCACGCCGCTCCCACTGACCGGCCCGCTCACCGGCAAGGCGATCGACGCCTTCGCGTTCACCTGGGCCCCGGATTCCCGGAGCCTGTACACGGTCGTCGGCAACAGCACCATTCCCTACCAGGTACTCTGGTCCGTGCCGATCGACGGCCGCCCACCCCGGCCGGTGGTCGAATTCGACGATCCGCTCACGAGCTTCGGCCGCGGGGCGTTCGTGGCGCACGACAGCACCATCTACCTGACGCAGCTCCGGTCCGAGTCCGATGTCTGGGTGGCGGAGCTGACCCGGCCCTAGCCGGCGGCAGGACCTACGCACCGTGGGGCAGCGATCCTCGGACCCTCAGCGGGGTAGCAAGACGAATGGACCTCACCAGCGGCACTCCCCTCTGGCCCACCGTGGAGGGTCTTCCCGCCGTCTACCCGAGACTCCACGACAACGTCCGTTGCGACGTCGCGGTGATCGGCGGTGGAATCACGGGCGCACTGGTGTCGCATCGCTTCGCCCTGCAGGGCATCTCGACGCTGGTGCTCGAGGCCGACGAGATCGCCCACGGCAGCACCGCCGCCACCACCGCGTTGATCCAGTACGAGATCGACACCCACTTGGTCGACCTCATCGACCGGGTCGGGCACGACCACGCGGTCCGGAGCTATCGCCTCTGCCTCGAGGCCGTGCGCGGCATTGGCGACCTGGCTGCCGCCCCGGGCGACGACTGCGCCTGGCGCTCGACCAGGAGCCTCTACCTCGCGAGCCGGCGCCGCGACGCCCCGGTGCTCGAGCGCGAGTGGCTGGCCCGCCGCTCGGCCGGCATCGAGGTCGAGCTGCTCCAGGAGCGCGACCTCCGCGACCGGTTCTCCTTCCGCGGCCCCGCCGCGCTGCTCTCTCCCGTCGCGGGCGAGCTCGACGCCTACCGGCTGACCCACAAGCTGCTGGCGGAGGCGAAGACCGCCGGCCTCCGCGTGTACGACCGGACCCGCGTGACGAAGTACTCGTCCACTCGGACCGGCGTCGAGCTTCGTACGGACGGCGGGTTTCGCGTCCGCGCCCGGCGGGCCGTCTTCGCCACGGGGTACGAGACGCCGGAGTTCCTCGACCGGAAGATCGTCCGCCTGCACAGCACCTTCGCGCTCGCGACCGCGCCGATCGAGCGCTTCGACGGCTGGGGCGAGAACCGCTGCCTCATCTGGGAGACCGCGCGCCCCTACTTCTACGCCCGCACCACCGGCGACGGCCGTGCGCTGATCGGCGGCGGCGACCGCCCCTTCGCGACCGCGCACAAGCGCCACGGCCTCCTCGCCCGGCAGACCGCCCGGCTCGAGGACCGCTTCGCGAAGCTCTTCCCTGCGATTCCATGCGACGTGGACTGGCGCTGGGGCGGGACCTTCGGTGAGACCCGGGACGGCCTGCCCTACATCGGGAGCGTGGCCCAGTTCCCCAACGGCTACTTCGCGCTCGGCTACGGCGGGAACGGCATCACGTTCAGCTGGATCGCGGCGAATCTGCTGCTCGACCGGTTTCTCCAGCGGCCGAACGAGGACGCGGAGATGTTCGGGTTCGGGAGATAGGGCGGGCGGTCGGGCGGTCGGGCGGTCGGGCGGTCGGGCGGTCGGGCGGTCGGGCGGTCGGGCGGTCGGGCAATGCGAAGGTAGCGATAGCCCGTCACCCTGAGCGAAGCGAAGGGGGCATACCCTAAGGCATGCCCCCTTCGCTCGCTCAGGGTGACGAGCTGGTCGACCTTCTGCTCCCCACGACGACCCCCTATCCCGCTACCCGCTTCCCCAGCCGCTGAAGCTTCTTCCCCGCCGCCTTCCGCGCCGGCGCCACCACGCTCTTCGCCATCCGTTTCCCCGCGGCCTTCGCCATCGCCGCCGCGCCCGCCCGGGCCGATTTGCCGGCGACGCGCGCCTTCTTCCCCGCCGCCTTGCCGACCACTTTCGCCCGCTTGCGTGCCGCCTTCTCGAGCTCGGCCGCCTTCCGCCGGACGCGCGGATCCGAGGCCGCCTTCACGACCGCCTTCTGCACTACCCCGCTCGCCGCCAGAGCCGTCACGGCCTTCGCCAACCGCTTGGTCACGCCAGCCATCGGAGAATCTCCGGTAAAGGGACCCATCCAAGCTGGGCCGCCCCGGCCCATCTCGCGGTAAGGCCCGTCACCACGATACCTTTCCGCCCTCCAGGACCTCCGGAGCGCGCCCTGCCGCCTCCCCCGACTGCACCCCAGCCGGGAGCGTCAGTGCGTGTGGATTCCCTGCGCGGCATTCGGTGCTCGAATGCACTGCAGCGACCGGACGTTCCTCCATGCGCTCGCACCGGCCGGGACACGTGCCTCCCGCCGCGCCGCATGGCCGGTTCGGGTCACCCCCCCGCCGAGCGAGCCGGGTGGATGATTCGGGCGAAGTGGATCTTGTTCGAGGACCGTAGGTTGGCGGAGAGGACCAGGATGGGCACACGCCCAGGAGACTGACGATGCGCAGGACATGGCTGACAACCGTCGGGATCATAGTGGCGGCAGGGACGGCGGGGGCGCAGGAGCACGAGCATCAGGGACACCAGCCGGGCATGGCGATGGCCGCGGCGGACTCGGCCGCGGGAGATCGCACGCCGCTCTACGACAACCTCGGCACGTACCACATGGCGGTTACCACCAGCTCGCCCGTGGCACAGCAGTATTTCGACCAGGGCCTGCGGCTGACCTACGGCTTCAACCACGACGAGGCGATCAAGTCCTACCGCGAGGGGATCCGCGAGGACTCGACCTGCGCCATGTGCTGGTGGGGCGTGGCCTACGCCCTCGGACCCAACATCAACGTGCCGATGGACACTGCGGCGGTGCGGCCGGCTTGGGAGGCTGTCCAGCGGGCGGTGAGGCTGGCGCCCGGCGTGTCTCCGCGCGAGCAGGCCTACATTCGCGCCCTCCAGTCGCGGTATTCGTCCGATCCGGCCGCCGCCCGCCCCCCACTCGACTCCGCGTGGGCCCGGGCGATCGGTGAGGTCGCTCGCCGCTACCCGAAGGACGACGACGCGGCCACCCTCCACGCCGAGGCGCTGATGGACCTCCGGCCGTGGAACTACTGGAACAACGCCGGCAAGCCGCGCGCGCCGTCGACGCTCGAGACCGTCGCCATCCTCGAGCGGGTCGTGAAGCGCAGACTCGACCATCCGGGCGCGTGCCACTTCTACATCCACGCCATAGAGGCGTCGACCTTCGCTGCCCGCGCCGTGCCCTGCGCCGAGCGTCTGGGCAGCCTGGTGCCGGGCGCCGGCCACCTGGTCCACATGCCGACGCACATCTACATGCGGCTCGGCCGGTGGGACGAGGCGGTCGAGGACAACACCCACGCGGCGCACGTGGACTCGGAGTACCTGGCGGCGCGGCATCCGACCGGCGTCTACCCGATCGGCTACGTGCCCCACAACTACCACGTGATGTGGGAGGCGCTCAACATGCTCGGCCGGAGCGAGGAGGCGCTGACCGCCGCCCGCACCATCGTCGACAAGGTGCCGGCCGACGTGGTGCGGACGATCCCGCCGTTCGAGTACTACTCGCCGGTGGTGCTGTTCACGCTCGCACGGTTCTCGCGCTGGGACGACATCCTGAAGCAGCCGGCGCCGGCGCCGGATCTACGCTACACCACCGGCGTCTGGCACTACGCGCGCGGACTGGCCTACGTCGCCAAGGGCGCGCTCGACTCGGCCGCGGCGGAACGGGACAGTGTGGCGGCGATCGCGGCGGCGATCCCGCCCGAGGCCACCGCCAACCTCAACTCGATGCGGACGCTGCTCCAGATCGGAGAGCGCCACCTGGCCGGCGAGCTGGCCGCCGGTCGGAAGCAGACGGATGACGCGGTCCGCGCGCTTCGCGCCGGGATCGCGCTCGAGGACGAGCTCACCTACGACGAGCCCTCGGCCTGGGCGGTGCCCCTGCGCCAGCAGCTCGGTGCCGTTCTGCTGGCCGCGGGCCGCCCGAAGGAAGCGGAAACGGCGTACCGGGAGGATCTGGTGCGCTACCCGAACAACGGCTGGTCGCTGCACGGCCTGGCTGAAAGCCTCAAGGCCCAGGGTCGCGCGAAGGAGGCGGAGGCGGCCGACGCCAAATTCCGGAAGGCCTGGGAGCGCGCCGACGTGAAACCGCTGGCAGAGGCCTTCTAGGAGGGAGCCGCCGCCTCGTCGGCCAGACCGGAGCGAGCCACCAACCTCGTCACCCTGAGCGCAGCGAAGGGGGCATGACCTGAATCATGCCCCCTTCGCATTCGCTCAGGGTGCCTGAGCTGGCGCGCCGCTACTGATACTGGATGTACACCGGCGCCGGCCACAGTCCCAGCACCCGATCCGGCGACATCATCGGCTTGTCGTTCTTGTAGAACAGCTTGAACCCCGTGAATTGCACCGGCTCCGGCACGATGAAGAACTTGTACGCATCCTCCTTGAGCCACGGCGCCCCGAAGCCATCCATATCGACGACGATCTGCACCCGCGGATCCAGCTTGATCTGGTCGTGGTTGGTCAGCATGCGCTGCGTGAACCGATGCACCACCAGCACCTTCGGCGGCACCTTCTTCTTCTCCACGATGTCCGCCAGCAGCTGGGCGGCGTAGTTCACGTCGGTCGCGTCGAGCGTGCCGATGCGCTGGCCGGGCACGCCCCCGAGCTTCATCGCGAACTCCGGATCCAGCGCCAGGTGCACGTAGGGCCGCTCCAGGTACTTCACCAGGTGGGGCAGCTCGTCGGCCACCGTGCTGTGCCCGATCTGCACGTCCAGAAACACCAGCCAGCCCCGCTCTTCGGCCCAGCCGAGCACCTGCTCGATGACCTGGTCGGAATGCCGGAGGCGGTACTTGCCCCCGGCCCCCGGCTTGCCCTGCGCGACGGTCGCGATCAGGTGCAGCGCCGGGAGCACCTTCCGTCCCGGATCGGCCTGGGCCCACTCGCGGGCGGTCCGCTCGAGCTTCGGCAGCATCTCGCTGGGCGGCAGCTGGCCCAGGATCCCCATGCGGGTCGACTTGGGGTTCCCGTAGTAGGCGATGATCAGGTAGTCCGGCAGCAGGGCGCCGGGCAGCGGCTCGGGCCCCTTCACCGGCCAGCGAGCCGAGTCGGCCGGCGTGAGCGCGTAGCGCCGCCGCTCGCCCGGCGCGAGCTTGGGACGCCGCGGCTTGATGGAGCTGGACCTGGCCGAGTCCGGGGGCGGAGGGTCGCCGGCGGCCGAGTCGCCCCGAGCCGAGCCGGGCCGAGCCGAGTCGGAAGGCGTGGAGTCTGAACCAGCGGCGGCGACGCCCCCGGCCGCCGGACCCGTGGCGACCGCCACGGCCGAATCGCCGGCAGCCCCGACCGTGCTATGG
>DASSYY010000127.1:0-2358 GCA_035703025.1 Gemmatimonadales bacterium
CCCGATCGGCAGGGACGTCATCTCG
Organism: Gemmatimonadales bacterium; assembly: GCA_035703025.1. Classification (GTDB taxonomy): domain Bacteria; phylum Gemmatimonadota; class Gemmatimonadetes; order Gemmatimonadales; family GWC2-71-9; genus CAVVWJ01. Next base: position 26 of record DASSYY010000127.1, read on the forward strand.
CCCTTGCCATTGAGATAGAAGAGCTCGCGCCCGTTCCGCGCCCAGACCGGCACCGTCCCGCCGCTCACCGACGCCTGCCACTTGGCCGAGGCCACGTCGGGGAACGGCCGGACGTAGACCTCGTCCTTGCCCGACTCGTTGGAGACGTAGGCCAGCCACCGTCCGTCGGGCGAGACGCTCGGGCTCATCTCGCGCGCCCCGCTCGTGAGCAGCGGGACGAGCGTGGTGTCGCCGGTCTTGAGGCCGTAGAGGTCGCCGCCCCCCGCCTCGGCGAACGAGCGGCGGAGCAGCAGCCACTTGCCGTCGGGCGTCGGCGCCACCTGCGCGAACTGGAATTGCGACCGGAGCAGGGCATGCGGCGCGCCGGTACCGTCGGCCCGGGTCATCACCGGCTGGCCCGCGCCCGCCCCGAGGTCGTTGATGTAGACCAGCGACCGCCCGTCGCCGGTCCACGCCGGCCGCAGGTGGATCGTATCGCCGAAGGTGACCCGCGAGAACGGGCCTGCCGGGAGCTGCTTGACCCAGGCATCGGCTGTGATGCCCCGGACCAGCATGACCGCCAGCGACCGGCCGTCCGGCGAGAGTGCCACCGTGCCGATGTTTCCGTCGGGCCTCCACGTGGTGTCGACCGGCGCGGCGGCGCCGTCGCGGCCCACCCACCACGCGGTCGTCGCGGCCGCGCTCCCGCCCGACGAGTACGCCAGGGTCCCGTTGGCGCTCACGGCGAGGTTCACCTCGAACGGCCCCGTGCGGAGCAGGCCGTCCATCACCGCCACGCTCGGGCCGGTCACCTCGCGCTTCTTCGGGTCGAACGGCATCGCCAGGAGCTTGCCGTCGCCGCTGACGACCAGCAGGTGGCCCGAGGCGGCGTAGTGGGCGTAGACGCCGCGGACGAGGAGGCGCGGGGTCCCTTGCGGCACCGCCATCTCCATGATCTCGAACTCGTTCGGTCCCTGCCCGGTGAGCCGGCGGCGAAAGACGATGCCCTTCCCGTCGGGCATGACGTTGGGATACTCGGCCCCGATCTCGTGCTTCGCCTCGGACATCGTGAAGAGCTTCTCGATCGGCCCGCCGGTCGCCTTGATGCGGCCGAGGCCGTCGTCCAGCTCGATGTAGATGTACCCGTCGGTACCCCAGTCCCCGCCCGCGCTGTTGATGCTGTCGGACAGCGTCACCGGGGGACCGCCGTTGAGCGGGGCGACCCGCAGCGACCGGCCGGCGACGGTGAAGGCGACCTGGTTGCCGTCGGGTGAGAAGAACGGGCTCAGGCCGTTCTCGGTGCCGGCGATCGGGATCGGCCGGAGCTTGTCGTGCTCCCGGAGCCAGAGCCGGGTCCCGCCCTCGGCGACGCCGACGTAGGCGATGCGGTTGCCGTCGGGAGAGATGCCGAGGTTGCCGGCGATGCCGGACGGGCGGAGCCCTTCGTTGGGTCGGAGCAGCACGCTGTAGCGCTGCACCGTCGGCACGGGCCTGGGCCGGAGCCAGCCCCAGAGCGCCGCCACCGTGGCGATCGCCGCCACCGCGAAGGCCGCGATGGTGACCACGCCGGCCCGCCGCCCCGCCGCGCCAGCACCCGCCGCCGCCCCGGCAACCGCCGGGAGCGCCACCGTCGCCGCGCCCGTGCTATAGCCCTTGTCCCGGAGCGCCTCGGCGAACTCGGCCGCGGTGGCGAAGCGGTCCGCCGGCAGCTTCTCGAGCGCGGTCAGCACCGCCGCCTCGATGTTGCGTGGAATCGTGTGGCGCTGGGTGACGAGCGAGCGGGGGCTCTCGGTGACCACGCGGGCCACCACCGCCTGGGCGGTGGAGCCGGTGAACGGCGGGTCCCCCGAGAGCATCTCGTAGAGCACCGCGCCCAGGGCGTAGACGTCGGAGCGGGCGGTGATCTCGCGCTCGCCCATCGCCTGCTCGGGGCTCATGTAGTGCGGCGTGCCGAGCGACATGCCGGTCTCCGTCATCCGGCTCCCGCCGGCCTTGCTGGCCGCGAGCGCGATGCCGAAGTCGGCGACCAGGGCCTGGCCGTCGTGCAGCAGGATGTTCTCGGGCTTGATGTCGCGGTGGATCACGCCGTGGCGGTGGGCGTAGTCGAGCGCCGCGGCGACCTCGGTGGTGATGCGGACGGCATCGGCGACGGGAAGCTGCTTCTCGCGGTTCAGCCGGTCGCGCAGCGTCTCGCCCTCCACGTAGGGCATGACGTAGAACAGGAAGCCGTCGGCCTCGCCCGAGTCGAACAGCGGCAGGATGTGCGGGTGCTGGAGGTTGGCGGTGAGCTTGATCTCCGCCAGGAACCGCTCCGCGCCGATGACGGCCGCCAGCTCGGGCCGGAGCACCTTGAC
>DASSYY010000153.1:0-4540 GCA_035703025.1 Gemmatimonadales bacterium
AGCGCTTTCTCCGCGCCCGCGGTCACCGACGAGGCGAGGCTCCCCACGTCCACCTTGACCGAGGGGCTCGTCACCGTCCCGCCGAGCTGGATACCGAGCGGGATCTCGGGCGCGGCGCTGAGGTCGACGCCGACCGCGCCCGCCTTCGAGATCAGGCTTGCGACCGCCTGATTGGCTCCCCCGCCCATCAGCGCGCGCGGCACGCGCAGCTTGAGCGCGTACTGCAGCGACTGGTCGAGCCCGTTCGAGCCGCTCACGTTCATCGTGGTGCCGCCGAGCTTGACGTCGAACGGCTGGACGAAGAGCCGTCCCTCCCGGATCTGGAACGCCGCGCTGAGCGCCTGCATCGTCGGGTTGTCGAGGAACTGGAGCTTGGTGACGTCGACCACCTTCTCCAGCGCCGGGAAGTCCTTCAGCACCATCTGCGACGTCTGGAGCGTGCCGCCGCCGCTGAGCCCGGGAAAGAGCGGCATCATGTTCTTGCCCAGTGCTCCGTTCAGGTGCACGTCGCTGGTCACGTTTCCGATCGCGTACTTCGCGACCGGCGCCAGCATCTGTACGGTCGTGAACGCCTGGAACGCCGCCGGGATGTCCACCTTGGTCAGCTTGAGCCCGACGTCGAAGGTGGGCTTGGCCGGCGTGGTCGTCTCGTAGAAGCCGGTGAGCCCGATCTCGCCGCCCAGCGTGTTCATCCGGAAGTCCTCCAGCGTGACGCGCTGGTCCTTCACCCGGAGCCGGCCGCGGGCGTTGGTCATCTTGAGCTTGTCGAACGTCAGCTCGGCCACGGTGGCGTCGAGATCGAAGGCGATCTTGGGCGGCACCGGGATGATCTGCAAGTCGCCCTCGCCGGACCGCCATTCGTCCAGGTTGAACCGGTTGCTGCGCACGGTCGCGACCCCGCGGAGGGTGTCGTCCCGCATCATGAAGCCGAGCAGGTTCTCGATCGTGCCCGCGGCCTGGACGTCGCTGCTCCCGATGCTGCCGTTGAAGGAGCGGAGCTCCGCCTTCTCCGGCGCCAGCCGGAGCGACGCCTGCTGGATCGCGAGGGGCTTGGGCAGGCTCGCGCCTTTCACGGTGAGGTTGCCGACGTCAACCGTACCGCTCGCCCCGACCCGGTCGTACTGCTTCTTGTCGATATACGACATCCGGGTCCGCACCGCCGCGTCCGCGGCGACGGTGCCGGCGAGCTGATCGATCCCGTCGAACTTCATGGCGCGGCGGACGTCGGCCAGGTCCACCTTGCCCTTCACCCGGTGGTCGAGGTCGGGATCGGAGATCGGCGTCCGGAGCACCATGTTCGCGTCGACCGGGTTGCGGCCGAGGAGCAGGTGGAAGCGGTCGAGCTTCACCGTGGTGCTGTCGGCGCTGCCGCCGGGGTTGCTGAGCGACAGATCGATGAAGATGTCCCGCGCCGGGAGCGGAAGGTCGGGGTACTGGAAGGCCGCGCTGTCCACCTTGGTGTTGAGAGCGAACGACGGGAAGGCGCTGTCGCCATACTCGCCCTTGACCCGGCCGTTGACTGCGATCCGGCCGGCGGTCTTCACCTTCTGGAAATCGTGGGCGTAGACGGCCGGGATCAGCGACAGGATGCTCCGGAAGTTGGTGCTGGGCGCGTTGAACGCGAGGTCGAGGCCGGTGTTCTTGCCGGCCGTGGTCGCCGAGCCGGAGACGCCGAGCCGGAGGTCGTTGAGCCGGAGCTCGGTGTCTTTGAGGGTGTAGGCCTTCTTCGCCAGGTCCGCCTGGACGTCGGCGGTGAGTCCGAGCTGCACCCGGTTGAGGTAGGGAATGCCGGCGAAGGTCACGCTCACCGTGTCGGCATCGGCCTTGGTCCGGATGGCGACGACGTCCTGGCTGAAGTCGCCCGTGAGCGACTGGTCGTAGCCGGCCAGCGAGGCGCTGAGCTTCGCGTGGCGGTCGTCGTAGGCGACGGCGGCGTCGGTGATCTCGAACCGCCGGAGGCTGACCGCGACCGGCTTGGCGGCGGCCTGAGGCTGGGCGGCTTCAGGAGTCTTCCTGGTGATGTCCCAGTTGGCGGTGCCGTCCTCGAGCTTGCGCAGACGGAGCCGCGGCTGGTCCAGCTCGACGGCCCGGACCACGATCGGGCGGCTGCCGCCCATGGCGTTCCCCAGCACGCTGGCCAGGTCCAGCACCACGTGGAGGTGGCGGACCGCGGCCAGGGTGTCGCCCTCGAACTTGCCCTTGCCCGCGACCGTCAGGCCGTCGAGCCGCAGGCTCAGGTTGGGAAAGTTCCGGAAGAAGGTGAGCCCGACGTCCCGCCAGTCGACGCGGGCGTCGAGGCTCCGGTTGGCCTCGAGCTTGACGCGCTCGGCGATCCGGTCGCGGAAGAGCAGCGGGAGCACGAGCAGGAGCGCGAGGAAGACAAGTATCACCGTCCCGGCGATGGCCAGGATTCGGGTCGGTCGCTTCATGGACACCTCGGTCGAGCAACGGACTGAACATCAGCTCATCTGGAAGCTAGTCGCGGTTGGCGGGTTACGGCTGCCCGAACCGCTCACCGTCCCACCAGCGCCGCCAGCATCGCCCGGACGCTGTCCCGCTGGGCGCGCCGCACCGGCTCGGCGTTCGCCCGCATTGCCACGTACCGGCGCAGCGCCCGGATGGCGCTCGCCGTATCGCCTGCGGCGAGCCACAGCCGGCCCTGCTCGCGCAGGTACGTCGACTGGTAGGTCGGGCTCAGGGGCAGTGCGACGGGCACGCGGCCGATCGCCCGGACGGCGCCGGGCAGGTCGCCGATCGCCTCACGGAGACTGGCGGTGACGAGATCGGTAGCGAGCCAGTCGTCCATAACGTCGCTTTCCACCATGATCGAGTCGGCCCGGTCCAGGAGCCGCCGAGCCTCGGGCCCGCCCTGACGCGAAGCGAGCCATGCATCGATCAGGATGGCGCACGCCGCCCTGTCGTCGTCGTTGAATACCTCCTCCGCGCCCACGCGCTGCGCGCGAAGCCGACTCAGCCAGAGGCGCGCGCGCGCCAGGTCTCCGCGGCTGAGCGACCAAAGCCCGAGGCGGCATCCGGTCCGCGCACGAATGGCGTCCGCGAGCGGCGCGCCGGCCCGTGAAGGGGTGGACGTCTCGGACAGCGCTCGCACGTCGGCCGCAGCCGCCACGGTATCGCCATCCCAGAAGAGCGCGTCCTCGATCCGCTGCAATCTGGCCCAGCCGGGATACGGCTCACCCGACGCCAGGCTGTCCACGAGCGCGAGCGCCTCGCCGGGGCGGCCCGTATTGAGCAGCCAGTCGTGGCGGCGCAGCCGAACGGCCCGGAGCTTGGACCCGGCCACGGCACGGTGCTCCATCTCCCTCAGCGCCAGCGACACGTCGCCCAGCCCGACCGCGTCCGCCTGGGCGTTCCCCGCGAGCCAGTTGAGGGCCTCGTCCGGCCACCGGTCCAGTCGCGCGCGCTCGTGGGCCACCGCCGCAGAGTCGCCGAGCGCGATGGCCAGGCGCCAGCGCGTGTAGCTGGATCGGTCGCCCGGCGTAGAGTCCTGCGCGAGCCAGCGTCGGGCCAGTGCCCGGAGGTCGGTCGTATCCTCCAGGTAGAGCTTCGCAAGCAGCAGGTGGTCGAGCGGCAGCACGAAGCTCGAGTCGAGCTCGAGCGCGCGGCGGAAGTTGCCCTCCGCCAGCTCGACCGCATGCGGCAGGTCGTTGGTGCCGCCGTTGTGAAGCTGGCGGTCGCCCAGCTCAAACCAGGCATCCGCCACGTCGGGTGCGGCCTGCACGGCCTCCTGCCAGGCGGCGAGCTCGAGAAGCAGCGATGAGGCCGCCGGGTACTTGGGGCCGAGCCATGCCCGAAGCAACGCCTGGCCCTTGGGACTGAGCTTGGCGCGGAACATCCACGCGAGTCGGCGGGCGCGACCGTCGGCGTCGGCGTCGTTGGCGCGCGCGGCCGACGCGATCTCCTCGAGCGCGGCGAGCGCAAAGGTGGAGTCCTCCCGGAGGGCCGCATCGAACCGGGCCACCGCCTCCTGATAGCGCCCCATGCGATGCGCCGACTTGCCGCGCAGATACTCGGCGATCGCTCGCGCCGAGGAGAGGTCGCCCAGCATGGTGGTCGTGCCCCGCTGTCCGGCCAGGAGCTGGGCGGCCAGGCGGTCGACCAGCGATGGCAGAGAATCGAGACTCCCGGCCGCGGTGGCGTGCACCGGCTGGCCGCGCCCGTCGGTGGAGCGGAGCGTGGCGCTCAGTTCGATACCGGCGCCCGAGCGGACCAGGCTGCCATCCAGCACCAGGCCGGCCCCGGCGCGCCGGGCGGCGTCGTTACCGGCGTCGGAAGTCACCTCCATTCCCGGCCGGTAGCCGAGATAGCCGAGCAGTTGGCGCGGCGGCACGCAGTGGACGCTCGCCGGGCCGTCGAGCTTGACCGCGAGCAGGTCCACGATGCCCTCGCCCAGGTAGTCGAGGGAGCGGTCCGGGGCGGCTACCCGGAACGGGAGCACGGCGACGGCGGAGGGATCGAGCCGGGCGACTACCTTCGCGGGCCGGGACGCGACGGCGATCGCGACGAGCGCGCCGGCCGCCGC
>DASSYY010000303.1:0-17369 GCA_035703025.1 Gemmatimonadales bacterium
GCCCGTGCCGACCGTCGTCCCCCGAGGCACCCGGATGGCGGTGCTCAGCGGTGACCCCTTCAAACCCGCCGTCCTCAAGGTGCTCATCGCCATGCCCGACGGGTACCAGGGGCCGCGGCGCCGGCCGGAATGCACCACTTCGCCGCGGCCCGGGGCGCCACGATCGTCGAGGTGACGATCATGGGGCCTTACGTCATCACCTACGTGCACCCGCGGGACGAGCCGTGGGCGGTGTTCCCCAACGGGTACGGGTACTGACGATCGTGACCGGGCCTCGATGGCGGGTATCTTTCAGCCGGTAGCCCTGGTCCACACGCCGACAAGGAATCACGGTGATCACCGCCGACCTGCTCTCCCGCATCGATCTCTTCGCTCGGATCCCCGAAAGCGAACGCGCCACGCTCGCCTCCCGCGCCGCCGACGTGCGGCTCCGGGCCGGCGACTACCTCCTGCTGGAAGGCCAGCAGCCCGCGTTCTTCGGCTTGCTCGACGGCGGCATCGACGTCTACAAGTTCATGGGCGGCAACGACCGCCGGATCGCGACGTACGGCCCGGGCGACTACTTCGGCGAGGTGCCGCTCCTGCTGGGGGCCCCGGCGCTCGCCAGTCTCAAGGCGACCGAGCCCACCCGGCTGCTGCGGCTCGACCGGGACGACTTCCTCGAGATGATCGCGCAGTGCCGCGTGCTGAGCAGCGTGGTGGCGCAGACCATGGCCGATCGCGTCACCCGGCTGCGGGACAGCACGCTGCAGACGCCGTCGACGATGGCCACGGTCATCGGCCATCCCACCGATCCGGCCTGCTACGATCTGCGCGAGTTCCTGTCCCGGAACCGGGTGGCCTTCACCTGGCAGGTCGACGAGAGCGGGGGCCCGGGCGCGGCGACCGCCGCGCCGCCCGCCGTCATTCTGGCCGGGGGCCGGCGGCTGGACGCGCCCTCGTTCCGCCAGGTGGCCGAGGCCATCGGCTTGCAGACGGCGCCGAAGCAGACGGCGTATGATGTCGCGATCGTGGGCGGCGGCCCCGCCGGACTCGCTGCGGCGGTGTATGGCGCATCCGAAGGCCTCCGGACGGTGCTGCTGGAGCGCACGGCGTGCGGCGGGCAGGCGGGGACGTCCTCACGGATCGAGAACTATCTCGGATTCCCCGGAGGGCTCGGGGGCGAGGAGCTGAGCGACAAGGCCTGTCAGCAGGCGGTCCGGCTGGGCGCGGAGCTGGTGGTCACCCGGTCGGCATGTGCCATCGAGGCCGCCGAGCCGGGCTCGTCCGCACCGCACGTCCTCGTCCTGGAGGATGGGACGCGCGTCTCGGCCGGCGCGATCGTCCTCGCCACCGGCGTCGAGTGGCGCCGCCTGGACACGCCGGGCATGGACCGCCTGGTGGGGCACGGCGTGTTCTATGGGGCGTCCCGGAGCGAGGCGACCCGCATGCAGGGGAAGACCGTCCATCTGATCGGCGGCGGCAACTCGGCGGGGCAGGCGGCGATGCTGTTCTCGAACTACGCCGAGTCGGTGACGATGCTCGTCCGGGGACCCTCGCTCGCCGCCAGCATGTCGCAGTACCTGATCGACCAGCTCGCCGCCAAGGCGAACGTCTCGGTCGAGACCAATGTCGAGGTAGTGCGCGCGGAGGGGGAGGACGGCCTGGAGGCGATCGAGCTGGCCCACCGGCCCTCGGGGCGCATCGAGCGGCGGGCGAGCGACGGCCTGTTCGTCTTCATCGGGGCGAGGGCGGAGACAGGGTGGCTGCCGGAGAACCTGATCCGCGATCAGTGGGGCTACGTCTGCACCGGCCGTGACGTAATGGACCTGCTGCGGGAGCGCCCGCCCGCGACCTGGCCGCTCGCGCGCGATCCCTACCTGCTGGAGACCAGCATCCCCGGCGTGCTCGCGGCGGGCGACCTGCGCCACGGGTCGATCAAGCGGGTCTCGGCCGGCGTGGGCGAGGGGAGCATGGCGATCGCCGTGGTGCACCAGTATCTGGCCGAGCAGCGCGCGCTCGGCGCCGCGACGGAGCCGGCCGGCGCCACGCGCTAGCGCGGCGTCCAGCTCGGATTCGTGCCGAACAACCCGCCCACCACCCCGACCTGATAGGCCAGGGCCAATCCCACCATCAGGCTGATCACGCCGGAGGCCACGCGGAGCCTGTGCGGCAGGCCCGCGAACCGCCCGCCCGCGTAGGCCAGCGGCCAGGCGATCCCGGCGGTGATCAGCATCATCCCGGCGATCGTGCCGACCCCGAAGATCAGCAGGTACAGGACCGACCACGCCGTGTTGCCGATGGTGGTCAGCACCAGCAGCGCCACGGCGGCCGACCCCGCCAGTCCGTGCACCACCCCCACGATCAGTGGCCGCAGGCTTTGATACAGGCCGAGTCCGCCCAGCCTGCGGTCGAGGCGAGCGAGCGGCGTGGCGTCGGGCGCGTGGGGATGCGATTCGGGTTGATGCCCGTGCACGTGCGTGTGGACGTAGTCCCCGTGCGGGTGCGGATGCGCATGCAGGGTCTCCGGCGGCCCCGCCGCCGGCGTCACGGTCTCGGTGATCCGCTGGAGCACGCCGGTGAGGTTCATGAGCCCCAGCACGATCAGCATCACCCCGACCGAGAGCTCGAGCGAGAGCCCCACGCGCGGCGGGATGACCCAGCCGAGCAGGATGATGCCGGCGCCGACCACCAGGATGGTAAGCGTGTGGCCCACGCCCCAGAGCGCGCCGATCAGCGCCGCGCCGGCGGTCGTCCGATGGCGGGCCACGATGGTCGTCACCGCGATCACGTGGTCGGGATCGGTGGCGTGGCGCATGCCCAGGAAGAACCCCAGCACGCACACCGCGAGCAGGCTCATGGCGCGCCCCCGGTCCCGGCGCCCGCGTCGGCCGCCGCCGCCTCGCGCGCGGCCAGCAGCCCGGATTCCAGCAGCGCCAGATAGTCGGTCATGCCCGCTCCGGTGCGCGCGGAGACGCCCAGCGTCCGCATGCCCGGGCGTACCGCCTGGATGCTCGCGAGCGCCGCATCCCAGTCGAACCCGGCCGGCTCGGCCAGGTCGACCTTGGTGACCAGCGCGACATCCGAGGTGTTGAAGATGGTCGGGTACTTGAGCGGCTTGTCCTCGCCTTCGGTGACGGACAGGACCACGAACCGCATGCTCTCGCCCAGATCGTAGGAGGCGGGGCAGACGAGATTGCCGACGTTCTCGATGAAGAGGAAATCGAGATCCTCGAGCGGCCAGCCCTCGAGCGCCGTCTGCACCATGGCGGCCTCGAGATGACAGACGGTTCCGGTCGTGATCTGGCGAACGGGAGCGCCGCTCCGCCCCAGCCGCGCGGCGTCGTTTTCGGTCGCCAGGTCGCCCACCAGCGCCGCCACGCGAAAGCGCGGACGCAGCCGCGTCAAGGTTTGCTCCAGCAGCGTCGTCTTCCCCGCGCCCGGGCTCGACACCAGGCTCACCACGAAGACGCCGGCGTCGCGGAACCGCTGGCGGAGCTCGCGCGCCACGAGGTCGTTCTGCTTGAGGATGTTCTTGCGCACTTCGACCAGGCGGGGCTCGGGACTCATGTTTCCATCTCCAGGGCGACCAGCTCCAGCTCCCGGCCGTGATCCACCTGCGGCGTGGGGGTGCCGCACTCCGGGCAGGAGAACGACTGCACGCTGTCGAGCGGACGCTGCGCCTGACAGCAGGGACAGAACACGACCACCGGCACCTCCTCGATCACGAGGCGCGAGCCCTCCAGCGGGGTCTGGAAGGAGGCCATCTCGTAGGACGCCACCAGCGCCGCGGGCACCACCCCCGCCAACGCGCCGACCCTGAGATGCACGGCGCACACCCGTCCGGCGTGCCGCCCGGCCTCCTCCTGCGCGAGGTCCACCAGGCTCAGCGCGATCGAGAGCTCGTGCATGGCCCCAGCGCGCCGAGCGCGGCCTGTCCCAGGCTGATCCCGCCGTCGTTCGGCGGGACCTGGTGGTTGATCCAGAGCGCGAGGTGCTCCCGCCCCAGGAGGATCGCCAGATCGTCGAGCAGCACCGTGTTCTGCAGCACACCGCCCGACGCAACGACGGTGTCGAGGCCGTGCGCGCGGCACAGCGCCACGGCGGCGTCCCTGAGACCGCTGGCCAGCCCGAGGTGGAAGGCCCGGGCAATCTCGCGGGGGTCACGCCCGTGGAGACGATCCTCGACCACGCCACGCAGGAGCGGGCGCCAGTCGAGCTCGGCACCGTCGAACGGGCAGTGGTAGCCCGCCGCCTCCGGCGCCCCGCGTGCGAGCTGCTCGAGCCAGATCGCGGCCTGGCCCTCGAAAGTCACCTCGCCCGTGAAGCCCAGCAACCCGGCCGCGGCATCGAACAGCCGCCCGGCCGAAGTCGTGGAGAAGACCCGGGTGCCGGTCCGGAGCAGCCGGCGCGAGGCGCCGTAGCGGGCCGGAAAGTCGAACGGCGCCGCGGCGAGGTCCGGCAGATCCTCGAGCTGGTGCAGGAACCCGACGGCCGCCTGGACCGGATACCGCGCGGCGGCGTCTCCGCCGACCAGCGCCGCCGGCCGCAGGTGGGCCACTCGCTCGAGGCCCTCGCGCACGCCGCCGACGAAGAGCTCGCCTCCCCAGATCGTGCCGTCGTCGCCGTAGCCCGTCCCGTCGAGGCTGAGCCCGAGCACCCGCTGCTCCCAGGCGCCCCGTTCCGCCAGCACCGACGCCACATGCGCGCGGTGGTGCTGCACGACGGCCTCTTCGGCGGCAATCGCGGCGAACGCGGCGGACCGGTACTGGGGATGGGCGTCGCGCACGACCAGCAGCTCCTCCCGGGGCACGGCGTACATCGCGAGGAGGTCGTGGATCGTCTCCTCGAGGGCCCGGCAGGCGGCGTGGTGGTCGAGATCGCCGATGTGCTGGCTCACGAACGCCTGGCCGCCGACCACGATGGTGATCGCGTTCTTGAGGTCGGCCCCGAGGGCGAGCACCGGCCGGGCGACCGGAAGCTCGGCCACCGCGCCGGGGGCGTAGCCGCGGCTCCGCCGCAGGATCACCGGACCGGATGGTCCGCACCGAACCACCGAGTCCTCGACCCGCCGGGCGATCGGGCGCTGGCCCACGAGCAGCCCGTCGGCCAGCCTGGCGAGGCGCTCGCGGGCGTCCGCGTCCTCGTACGCGATCGGTTCGCTCGACCGGTTGGCGCTGGTCATCACCAGCAGCTCGGGCGCACCGGCGGCGAACAGCAGGTGGTGAAGCGGAGCGTAGGGGAGCATCACGCCGAGCTCGCCGGTGCCCGGGGCCACGTGCGGCAAGGTGACGCGCCCCGGGGCCAGCACGATGGGCGCGGCCGGACTCGCGAGCGCGGCCTCGGCGGCGGGCGACAGCTCGACCAGCGTCCGCGCCAGCTCGAGGGTCCGCACCATGAGGGCGAAGGGCTTTTCCTTCCGGAATTTCCGGTTGCGGAGGGCGGCCACGGCGTCGGGGTTCCGGGCGTCGCAGGCGAGGTGGTAGCCGCCCACGCCCTTGACGGCGAGGATGGCGCCGGCCCGGAGGAGGCGGGCGGCGCGGGGGATGGGGTCGAGGCTGTCCTCCGAGGTGAATGCCGACCCGTCGAGCATGCCCAGCCGGAACTCGGGCCCGCATGCACCGCACGCCACCGGCTGCGCGTGGAACCGGCGGCTCGCCGGATCGTGATACTCGCCGGCGCAGAGCGCGTCCATCGGCCAGGCGGCCATCGTCGTCGCCGCGCGATCATAGGGCAGGCGCAGGATGATCGAGTAGCGCGGGCCGCAGTCGGTGCAATTGATGTACGGATAGCGATAGCGCGGGTCCGCGGGATCGAACAGCTCGTGCAGGCATTGCGCACAGAGCGCCAGATCCGGCGAAATGGCGGCTGTCGGCTGGTCGCGTCCGTGGCTTGCCCGGATGATGAAGTCGTCGAGACCGCTGGGCTCCGCCGCGTCGACGTCGATGGCCGTGATGCTCGACGCGGCGGGCGCTTCGGCCCGCAGCTCCCGGAGAAAGGCCTCGAGCCGTTCGTGCTCGCCCTCGAGCCGGATCTCGACGCCCTCGTCGCCGTTCAGCACCCACCCCGCCAGGGTGTTGGCGCGCGCGAGCCGGTAGACGAACGGCCGGAAGCCGACACCCTGCACCACGCCGCGAACGCGGATCGTGCAGGCGCTCGTCATCGGCCGGCTACTCGCCCACCGTGCAGCCGCGCCCCTGCCAGCCGACCTGGACGACTGCGCCGTCCTCCACCAGGACCGGCACCGTGCGCTGGGCACCCGCGACCGCCCGCATGCGCTCGCGGGCCGCGCGGTCGGTCTCGACATCGTATTCGACGAAATCGGCGCCGCGCATCTCCAGCCACTCGCGCATGTCCCGGGTGTAGGGACAGCCGCTCGTGCCGTACAGCTCAACGCGCTTCATGTCCGAGCTCCTCCAGGCCCTCGCGCATGGTGTGGTAAATCGAGGCCTGCACCTCCTGGATCCGCGGGATGTAGTCCGACCCCACCAGCACGTAGTGATCGGCCAGGGCCTGCCGCCTGATCTCGCCGCCGTCGTACCCCAGCAGCGCCACGGTGAGCAGCCGGCGCTTCCGGGCTTCGCCGAGCGCCGCGAGGATGTTGCGCGACCCGCCGCTGGTCGAGATCGCCACCGCGACGTCGTCGGGCCCGGCGTGTGCGATGAGCTGGCGGAGGAAGATCACGTCGGTGCCGACGTCGTTCGCGATGGCGGTCACGGTCGCCGGCTCCATCGAGAGCGAGATCGCCGGCAGCGGCCGCAGGCCGGCCGGGGGGGCCACGCAGTCGATGGCCCAGTCGTTGGCGTCGGTGGCCGAGCCGCCGTTGCCGAAGATGATCAGCTTGCCGCCCCGCTCGAGGCGCTCGTGGATCGCCAGGGTGGCCGCGGCGATGCGCTCGGCCTCCTCCGCGGCCACCTTGGCGCGGAGCGCCGCGTCGTCCGCCACCTTCATGAGAATCGACGACGCCACCTGGCCCTCGAGATCCGCCGGCGCCTGCTTGGACCGGCCGAGGAACGGATAGAGAAAGCCCGACTGGCCGACGTCGTGTCCAAGCTCGCGGTGCTCGAAGAACACGTGCACCGTCTCCCAGAGGGTGTGGTACAGGACCTCGACCAGCTCCTGGTGCACGAACGCGTTCGGGCTGCCCGCGGCGACCGCATAGGAGCCCGCGGTACCAGGCAGCGCGAAGGTCATCGCGCCGCGTGCCTCGGCTCGCGCGAGCGCCTGGCGAACCTCGTCGTCTCCCTCGGGCGGCCCGAAGCCCATTACCATGTCCTCGGGACGGACGAGTGCCTCGAGCCAGGGCCCGAACAGCAGGCTCAGGTCGAGCGCCGGCAGCGCCCGCTTGCCCACGATGACGGGGTGAACGAATTCCACCGACACATGCTCCGCGTCGGTGGCGTAGGGACCCCGGCCGAACGCGAGCAGGCGCCCGCCCCGGAGAAATCGCTCGGACATCTCGTGGCACGCCGCCGCGAGCCGCGGTGCCTCGCGCGCGAAGAACGCCTCGAAGAGCGCGTTGCGGGCGAGGAGACGGTCCTCGACCCGGGCCGCGAGGTCGAGCGCCATGGGCATCAGCAGATCCTGGGCAGCGGGTCGCCCACCAGCATGTCGACGATGCGGGTGCCGCCGTAGCGGGTGCCGACCAGCACCGCGCCCGAGGGCTCCGCCCGGATCTCGCCGATGACGGCAGCGCCGTCACCGCCCGGCACGCCTCGCACCGCCGCGAGGGCCGCGTCCGCCAGTTCGGCGGCAATCACGGCGAGGAACTGGCCCTCGTTGGCGATGTGGAGCGGGTCGAGACCCAGGAGCTCACAGGCGCCGCGCACCTCGTCGCGCACCGGGATCGATTCCTCGGCCAGGTGGACGCCGAGGCCGCTGTCCAGCGCCAGCTCGTTGAGCGAGGTCGCGACGCCGCCGCGGGTGGGGTCCCGCATCCAGCGGATCCCCGGACCGGCCGCCGCCGCCAGCGCCTCGACCAGCGGGAACACCGAGCGTGAGTCGGAGCGCAGGTCGGCCTCGAGATCGAGCTCGCCGCGGGCCAGGAGGATCGTGATCCCGTGATCGCCGATGGGGCCGGACAGGATGATCCGGTCTCCCGGCCGCACCGACCGCGCGCCGAGGGAAATGCCGGGGAGGGGGTGTCCGATGCCGGTCGTGGTGATGTAGAGCCGGTCCACCTTGCCGTGCTCGACCACCTTGGTATCGCCGCCCACGATCGCGACCCCCGCCGCGCGGGCGGCCCGCGCCATCGCGCGGACTTCATCGGCGAGGATGCCGGTGGGCAGGCCCGCCTCCAGCACGAAGGTCGTGACCAGCGCGACGGGACGGGCGCCGCCCACCGCCAGGTCGTTCACGGTGCCGTTCACGGCCAGTTCCCCGATGGACCCCCCGGGGAACGCCAGCGGGGTCACCACGAAGCTGTCGGTGGTGATCGCGACGGGAGCGCCTCCCACCGACACGCGGGCCGCGTCGCTCAGCCGGTCGCCCTCCCCTGCCGCCAGGGCGTCGAGGAGCAGGGGCGCGAACAGCCCGTCCACCAGCCGGCGGGACGCCTTGCCGCCGGCGCCATGGGCCATCTCGATCTGGGTGTCGCGGAACCGCAGCGGGGGCGAGGCGCCGTTGACCGAGCCCTCGTCCGTCACGCCGGCGTCAGGATCCGGAGCGAGGCCGCGGTCTTCCGATGCTCGTAGTTGTAGTAGGCTGCGCATGAGCCTTCCGAGGAGACCATCAGTGCACCGACCGGATGCTCCGGCGTGCACTCCTTGCCGAACAGCTTGCATTGGGCGGGCTTGAGCACTCCCTTGAGGACCTCGCCGCACTGGGCGGCCTTGGGATCGGTCACCCGGACGCCTGCCACCTCGAACACGCGCTCCGCATCCCACGGGGAATAGGCGTCGTTGAGCCGGAGCGCCGACTGCGAGATGAAGCCGAGCCCGCGCCACTCGAAGTAAGGCCGGAGCTCGAATACTTCGGCCATGACGCCGAGCGCGGCGCGGTTGCCTTCCCAGGGCACGACCCGCCGGTACTGGTTCTCCACCTCGGCCCGGCCCTCCCGCATCTGGCGGAGCAGCATCACGATCGCCTGGAGCATGTCGAGCGGCTCGAAGCCCGAGACCACGATCGGCTTGCCCTCGTCCTTGGCGATCCACTCGTACGGGCGGCAGCCGATGACGGTGGACACGTGCCCCGGCCCGATGAAGCCGTCGAGCCGCATGTCGGGCGAGTCGAGAATGGCCCGGATGGCGGGGATGATGGTGACGTGGTTGCAGAAGACCGAGAAGTTCTCGATCCCCTCGGCCTTGGCGCGCATCAGGGTGAGTGCGGTGGAGGGCGCCGTGGTCTCGAACCCGATCGCGAAGAACATGACGTGGCGGTCGGGGTGGGTGCGGGCGAGCTTGAGCGCGTCGGTCGGCGAGTAGACGATGCGGACGTCGAGCCCCCGCGCCTTGTGCTCGAGCGGGCTCCCGTGGGCGCCGGGGACCCGCATCATGTCACCGAACGCGGCGAAGATGACCTCCGGACGGCGGGCGAGCTCGAGCCCGTCGTCGATCCGGCCCATCGGGAGCACGCACACGGGGCACCCGGGTCCGTGGATCAGCTCGATGTTGGAGGGCAGCAGGTCCTTGAGGCCGAAGCGGTAGATGGCATGAGTGTGCCCGCCGCAGACCTCCATGAGACGATAGTGCCGCCCCGGATCGGCGAGGCGGCGGATCTCGTCACAGGTCTTGGCGATGAGGTCCGAGTCCCGGAATTCGTCGACGAACTTCACGTCTCCTCTTCCTCCAGGCCGTATCCTCGCACCTCTTCCATCGCGGCCTGGTCCTCGCCCAGCACGGTGAGCATGCGCATCTGCTCCTCGGCCTGGCGCTCGCTGATCTTGCTCATGGCGAATCCGACGTGGATGAGGACCCAGTCGCCGACGACCGGCTGGTCGTCCCCGAGGAGCCCGAGGTCGACGCGGCGGCGCACCCCGCTCACATCCACCATCGCGAGGTGTACCGGGTCGTCAGTGATGAGCTCGACGATCCGTCCGGGAATGGCCAGGCACATGGGAAGCTCCTCCTGCCGTCCTATTTGCGGGCCGCGATGGCGAATGTCAACCTTATGTATTCCTTCACCTTCAGCCGACGCCGAGCAGCCGCTCCCCGCCCGCCCGCGTGAAGGCCGCCCCGGCCTCCGCGCTCCTCGCCTCAGCCTGGTGCAGCAAGTGCACGAAATCGGGCCGCGCGCGAACGGGATCGAACCAGGGATCCTGGACCATCGCGCGAGGACAGTGAAACCCGCCCTCCACGGCCCGGCGGAGCAGCTCCAGGCTGTAGTCTGCGGCATGCACCTGGGCGAGGTTCCGGGCGCAGAACAGCAGCCCCTCGGGATCGTGGAAACCGGTCGCCAGCACCTCGCGGGTGGCCTCGATGCACCCGTCGTGGTCCCCCTCGAAGCCGGCCCGGAGCGCCGTGAGGTACCAGCGCTCGCTCGTCGTCCACTGCGCCTCGTGCGCCCGGAGGCTAGCGAGCGCCTCCTCGTGCCGGCCCAACATCCACATGGCGGCGTAGCGCAGCGCCTGGATCTCCTCCAGGTCGCTCACGACGGTCTGTTCGTACTGACCCAGCATCCAGTGGGTGTAGTGCACGCTGGTCCGCACCGCGGGGTCGATCCGGCGGGCGCGCCGGTCGGCGGCGAGTGAGGCGTCCAGCAGACCGCAGAAACGGCAGGCCACCACCAGGCCGGCGTAGAGATCGGGATCGGCCGCGCGGCGCTCCCCCAGGTGGAGCAGCCGGACCAGCGCCTGCGGCGCCGCGCCGAATTCCTCGATCTCGAAGTAGGTATAGAGCGTGTGCGCCAGCGGCAGCTCGGGATTGAGCTCGAGCGCGGTGCGAAAGGCCTCTTCCGCGAGACGCCGTTCCTCGACCACGTCGCCGAACCCGTACTTGGCCAGCACGCGGTGCACCCGGCCAAGCCGCGCCCACGCGGGCGCGTACCCGGGATCGAGCTCGACGCAGCGGCGGTAGAGGTCCCGCGCCGTGAACAGCCGCGGCGGGCTGGACGAGCCCTCGCCGATGTGGGTGGCGCGGAGGTAGAGCTGATACGCCTCGGGGCTCGCGGAGACGTCGTGATGCAGGGCGAGCCGGTCGCGCGCCGAGAGGGGGATGGCCAGCGCGTCCACGATCTGCCGGGTGAGCTCGTCCTGGAGCTGGAAGATGTCCGTCAGCGCCACCTGCGCGTTCCGCGACACCACCACGGTGCCCCCCGGAGCCTCCACCAGCTGGGTCGACACCCGTACCTGATCGCCGGCGCGGAGCAGTGTGCCCAGCAGGACCACGTCCACTCCGGCCTCGGAGGCGAGCGCCTTGAGGTCAGGGGTCGCATCGGCGAAGCGGGCCGCCGCAGCCGTGGAGCGGACGGTCAGCGTCTCGAGCCCGGAGAGGGAGGCCGTGATGGCTTCGGGAAGGCTCGAGGCCAGGAACTCGATGTCGGCATCGGGCCGGAGCAGCCGGAACGGCAGCACGATGAGCCGGGTGATCGTGCGGATCCGCGCGGCCGGACCGCTGTCCAGCAGGGCGAGCGCCTCGCGGATCGCCTGCGCCATGCCCCCGGCATCGGCATAGCGCTCGGCCGCCCGCTTGGCGAGGGCGCGCTGGATGATCTGATCGGCGGCCATCACGTCCGGCCCGCCGACCAGCGGCGGGGGCTGCTGGTTGACCAGCGCGGCGCAGACCTCGAGCACCGTCCGGCCGCCGAAGGCCGGCCGGCCGGTGAGCATCTCGAACAGGATCGCGCCGAGGGCGAAGATGTCGGTCGCCGGACCGACCGGCTCCCCGCCGAGCATCTCGGGGGCCATGTAGCGCGGGGTGCCGACGACCTTGCCGGAGGTGGTGAGGGTCGGACTCGAGTCGGTGCCGGGGCGGGCCAGCCCGAAGTCGAGCAGCTTCACCCCGTGCGGGGTCAGGAAGACGTTCGACGGCTTGAGATCCCGGTGGACGATCCCGCCGGCGTGCATGGCCTCGAGGGCGGCGAGGATGCCGAGCGAGGCCTGGAGCGCCTCGCCCAGGGGGAGGGGGCCGCGCCCGATCCGGTCGGCCAGCGTCTCGCCGGCGAGGAGCTCCATGACGACGAACAGCTCGCCGTTCTCCTCGCCCAGCTCGTAGACCTGGCAGATGTTGGGGTGCGAGATCCCCGCGGCCACCCGCGCTTCCCGCCACAGCCGCTCCTTGAGCGACGGGTCGGAATCGAAGGCGCGCAGCCGCTTGATCGCGACGAGGCGGCCGAGGCGCTCGTCCCGCGCCTCGTAGACCACCCCCATGCCACCCTCGCCGAGCTTGCGCGTGAGGCGGTAGTGGCGGATGGTCCCGGGCTCGGCCGGAGCCCCGGCGGCCGGCGACCCAGGCTGGGGACGCTTGAACCAGCGGAACATGGTGGGGGAAATAACCACTCGGCGGGCGGAGGCGCGAGGGCCGGCGCCCGGGTCGGGCAGCACGACGATGCAAGCCCCGCCGGGTCACACCGCCTACCATGACGGATCGCTTGATCTGACCCGCCGGCGGTCGTGACCCGGCTGTCGACTACCGCCCACCCTGTGCTCGAGGAGCACGCATATGCCAACGATCACCACTCAGGACGGCACCGAGATCTATTACAAGGATTGGGGTAGCGGTCAGCCCGTGGTCTTCAGCCATGGCTGGCCGTTGAGCGCGGACGCGTGGGAAGACCAGATGCTGTTCCTGGCCGAGCGCGGCTACCGCTGCATCGCCCATGACCGCCGTGGCCACGGCCGCTCCGACCAGCCCGGGAGCGGGAACGAGATGGACACCTACGCCGACGACCTGGCGGCGCTGGTGAAGACGCTCGGCCTCAAGGACGCCATCCACGTCGGCCACTCCACCGGCGGCGGCGAGGTCGCACGCTACATCGGTCGGCACGGCACCGAGCGGGTAGCCAAGGCGGTCCTGATCAGCGCGGTGCCGCCGCTCATGCTCAAGACGGCGGCCAATCCGGGCGGGCTGCCGATCGAGGTGTTCGACCAGATCCGCGCCGGCGTGCAGGCCGACCGCGGGCAGTACTTCAAGGATTTCAGCGCGCCGTTCTACGGCGCCAACCGGCCTGGGGCGAACGTGTCGCAGGGCCTCAGGGACTCGTTCTGGCTCCAGAGCATGGTCGCGGGGCACAAGGCCGTCTACGACTGCATCAAGGCGTTCTCGGAGACGGACTTCACCGAAGACCTCAAGCGGTTCGACGTGCCGACCCTGATCCTGCACGGCGATGACGACCAGATCGTCCCGATCGGCGCCGCCGCGCTCCTGTCCTCGAAGCTGGTCGAGGGCGCCCGGCTGGTCGTCTACGAAGGCGCGCCACACGGTCTGTGCTCGACCCTCAAGGACCGGGTCAACCAGGAGCTGCTCGCGTTCTTCAAGGAGGCGTCCGCGGCGCGGAAGCGTCCGGAGCTGGCGGGCGCGGGCAGCCGCTGACCTTCGGGCGCCGCCTATCGGCGCCGAACCGACGGCCAGGGTGTCGGGGTCAACAGGCCCCGTCGCCCTGGCCGTCGGTCGCGTAGATTGGTGGGTCCCCGCTCCGCTGCCGTCACGACCCACCCCGCCGTCCAGAGGCCCCGATGATAGTGGCCGCCCATGCCGCCCGCCGGATCGCTCTTCTCAGCTTCGCGTTCGCGCTGAGCCTCGCCGGACCGTCCACCGCCCAGACGCCGACTCTGCCGAGCGAAACGCCGGACACGCTCCGGCCCGCGACCGCCGGGTTCGACTACGTCCGGCGCGAGGCGATGATTCCGATGCGCGACGGGGTCAAGCTGCACACCGTGATCCTGGTGCCCCGCGGCGCGCACGGGGCGCCTATTCTGCTGACCCGCACCCCCTACAGCGCCGACGAGCTCACGACCCACGCCCAGAGCGCGCACCTCGGCCCGATCCTGAGCGGCTACGACAACGCCACCGAGGTGATCGTCCAGGGCGGCTACATCCGGGTGGTGCAGGACGTCCGCGGGAAGTACGGCTCCGAGGGCGACTACGTCATGAATCGCCCGCTCCACGGCCCGCAGAACCCCACGGCCGTCGACCACTCCACCGACACGTACGACACCATCGACTGGCTGGTCAAGCACACGCCGGAGAGCAACGGCAAGGTGGGGATCCTCGGGATTTCCTACGACGGCTTCCTTCCGCTGATGGCGCTGGTCAACCCGCACCCCGCACTCAAGGTGGCCGTTCCCATGAACCCGATGGTGGACGGCTGGATGGGCGACGACTGGTTCCACAACGGCGCCTTCCGCCAGCAGAACATGTCCTACATCTACGAGCAGGAGGCCACCCGCGACAACACCGCGAGGTGGTACACCAGTCACTTCGACGACTACGACATGTTCATGCAGGCGGGATCGGCGGGGGAGCTGGGTCGCATCCGGGGACTGGAGCAGGTCGGCTTCTGGCGAAAGATCCTGGCGCACCCGAGCTACGACGCGTTCTGGAGGGACCAGGCGGTGGACAAGATTCTCGCGGGCCGGCCGCTCAAGGTCCCGACGATGCTGGTCCACAGCCTGTGGGACGCGGAGGACATCTACGGCGCCATCGCGGTCTACCAGGCACTGGAGCCCAAGGACACCGCCAACGACATGGTGTTCCTGGTCCTGGGACCCTGGCACCACGGCGGCGAGATCGAGGATGGCAGCACGCTCGGCGCCCTCCGGTTCGAGGCCAACACGTCGCTCTACTTCCAGCGCCGGATCCTGCGCCCGTTTCTCGACCACTACCTCAAGGACGACGCGCCCAAGGCCGACGTGCCGCCGGTCTCCGCGTTCGAGACCGGGACCAACACCTGGCGCCGCCTCGACGCCTGGCCCGCGGGCTGCGACAGCGGCTGCACGGTCAAGCCGACGCCGCTCCATCTCCTGGCCGGCTCGAAGCTCGGCTTCACCCCGCCGAAGCGGGACGATGCGCCGTTCGACGAGTACGTCTCGGACCCCGCGCGGCCGGTGCCGTTCCGCGCGCGGCCGATTCAGCCGGTGGGCTACGACAACGGGCTGACCTGGCCGGACTGGCTGGCGGACGATCAGCGTGAGGCGTCGGGCCGGACCGACGTCGCGGTGTTCACCTCGGACGTGCTGACGGCGCCGGTCAAGATCAGCGGCCAGCCGGTCGCCAACCTGATCGCCTCGACCAGCGGCACCGACGCGGATTGGGTGGTCAAGCTGATCGACGTCTATCCCGACGAGGTGGCGGGCCAGGGGGAGATGGGTGGCTATCAGTTGATGGTCTCGGCAGACATCTTCCGGGGCCGGTACCGCGAGAGCCTCGAGACGCCCAAGCCGATCGCGGCCAACCAGCCCCTGCCCTACCGGTTCGCGCTGCCGACGGCGAACCACGTCTTCCTGCCGGGGCACCGGATCATGGTGCAGATCCAGTCGAGCTGGTTCCCGCTCTACGACCGCAACCCGCAGACGTTCGTGCCGAACATCTTCTGGGCCCGGCCGGCGGACTACCGGAAGGCGGTGCAGCGGGTCTATCACGCCCCCGGGCGCGCCAGCTTCGTCGAGCTGCCGCTGGTGGCGGGGCCCTGACGGGGTGGTCGAGCGAGGCGCGGCGACTAGTCGCCCTGAAGCCTCAGGCGATCGGTCGCTCGCCTCCGCGGCAGCGTGGGCTCCGCGGGCCCGGCGCCGCCGTGGCGAAACTCGAAGTGATCGGGGTTCAGCACCCGGTCCCGCAGCGACGCGTGCTCACCGCGCAGGAGTCGTTGGGCCCAGACGCAGTCCGCCATGCTGGCGGCCTGAATCCAGATATCGGCGGTGACGCCGGGGTAAAGGTGGGCCGCCGCCGCCATGAGGCGCGCTTCGCGGGGGCGGTCGTGACCGCCGCTCTGGCGTCTCATGCCAGTCCGCCGCTGTCGAGGGAGAGGATCGGGTGCACCAGGACCATGGGACCACGCGATGCGAGCGGTGGGTGACCAGCCCACGATTCCATCCTGCGTCTGCAAAGACAACTTATGCTGCGGCAGCGCGGCGTCCAAGTCCTGCAGGCTGGGGCCGATCTCGGTGGCGCGGCAGGCTCAGCGCGCGATGGAAAGGCGCGCGGCGTGGGAGCTCAGCCCGTCGGGATCGTCAGTCAGCAGGACGCCTTGAATCCGATACTCGCCCGGCTCCACCGGGCGCCCGGCGTCGGTGCGCTGCTTCCACACTCCCCGAAACACGAGGCTCTTCCCGGCATCGAGCGGCAACAGCCGGAGCGCGCCGAGGAGCGTCCGACCTCGCAGCCGGCTCCAGACGAGCTGCCCACGCGAATTCCAGACCCGGAAATCTGCGGTAGGGGTTCGCCCGAGCAGCTGGAGGGTCAGTGCCGTCGGGCCGGCATTGGTGACCGTGAAGACCAGAGGCACCGGCTCGCAGCTTCGCGCGCGGGTCGGTGCCTCCAGCGTCAGGCGGAGCTGAGACTTCTGCGTCAGTGGCTCAGTGGGTGGTCAGCGCGCCCAGGTCACGCACGACGTTGGCCAGGGGGCTGAACACGAACTGGGTGCCCGCCGAATTGCCGCCCCACAGAATCCCGGCGAGCTTCACGTTGGTGCTGCTGGTCACCTGAAATACGTCGGACCCGCTGTGGCCGCCACCCACGCCTGCCGACACGAACGTCTGGCAGCGCTGCACGATGTTGGAGCTGCTCACGCCGGTGTTCACGCAGGTATTGGTGATCTTGCCCGCGGTCCATCCCGTCGTGCGACCCACCTTGTTCACCCTCGTGCCCACCGCCAGGCACCCTCCCAGCGTCCCCTTGCAGTCGTCGGACGTGATGCTGAACGAGCCGACGATGCTGAGGCTCCCGTTGTTCGCCCCGCTGGTGCGGGCGATGAGCCCCAGCGCCTGATTGGCGCCGTTGACGTACGCGGCCCGTGCGGCATCACTGACCCGGCACTTCCGGCCGCTCGGACAGCCGGTCCCGCCCTTGATGTAGACCGGGTCGGCCACTTCGGTGGCGATCTTGGTCGGGGCTACCGACTGGAGCGGCTGATAGTAGGGGGTGCTCTCCACGCCACCCTGGTTCGTGGTGCAGTGTGAGGCGGTGATGAACGACTTCTGGGTTCCCGACGTCGCGTTGAACCCCACCGAGCAGAGGAAGCCGGGAAAGTTGATCTGCACCCCGGCGCGGACCGGCCGATCCACGACGTTCTGCAGCGTGGCCACTTGGTGGATCGGGTCCGCCCGCTGGACGATGACCGCGTCATCCGGAATGCCGAGGCGCGCGACGGCGGCGCGGACCCGCCCCACGGCGCCCAGGTCCTCGACCCCGATGAGGACCCGATTGGTGGACTCGTCGTTGTCCACGAATACGGCGCCGGGCTCTGCGAGCGCCTCGACCGTCGCGGACTCCTGCCACCGCTCGAGCCGCTGCCAGCGG
>DASSYY010000097.1:0-5026 GCA_035703025.1 Gemmatimonadales bacterium
GTCGGGGAGGCCGGACTTGTGCTGCCGGAGGTAGACGAACTCGCCGTTGAGGCTGTCGGTCCGGAACAGGACGCCGAAGAACCCGCGGGTGGCGGGGGTCGCGACGTCCAGGTCGATCACGCCGTCCCTGAGCGCGAGGTCCTTGAGCGTGGCCGCGCCGCCGTCGAGCATGATGCAGCGGCGGCCGGCGAACTCGGCGACTCCCGCGCGGCCCTCGAAGACCCAGCGCGACGAGTCGGGTGGAACGTCGAGCACGCCGGGCGACTGGGCGGCGGCGCTCGCGGCGGACAGGAGGAATTCGGCGGCCAGCAGCAGGGCAGAACCGCTCCGGCGGCCGCGCGCGCGCGGACAGGCGAGGGGGACGGGCACCAGGGCTCCGTGGAGTGGGGACTCGAGACCCTACGGAGGGGTGGGGGTGGTGTTTCGGGGGCCCTTACGCCTCCCCTCAGCCTCCCGCAGCCAGCCGCTGGAACCGGGGGCGCCCTCCTTCCCAGGTCCCACACACCGCTCTACTCTCCGGCATGATCGCCACCGCCCCGCTCGACGGTCCGGCTCGCGCAAACGACGTGATCGACGTCCTGTGCGACGGCTTCGCCGACTACCCCATCATGCGCTACGTCCTCGGTGATGAAGGCGACTACCCCGCCCGGCTCCGGACGCTGATCGGCTTCTTCGCCGGGAACCGCTTCCTCCGGAACGACGCGATCATCGGCGTCTCGGTGGACGGCGAGCTCCGGGGCGTGGCGCTCTGCTCCTTGCCCGACCGGGTGTCGCCGCCGGAGATGGACCGGCTCCGGGAGCGGACCTGGGCCGCGCTCGGGCCCGCTGCCCAGGCCCGCTACGACCGCTGCGTGGAAGTGTGGATGCCGCTCGGCGTGGCCGAGCCGAACGTGCACCTCAACATGGTGGCGGTGCCGTCCCGATTTCAGGGACAGGGACTCGGGCGGGCGCTGCTGGACCGGGTGCACGTCCTGTCGCGGGAGCGGGACGACTCGCGCGGGGTCACGCTCACCACCGAGCTCGAGGCCAACGTCGCCCTGTACCGGCACGTGGGGTACGAGGTGGTGGGACGGGGGACGATCGCTCCGGGGCTGGAGACCTGGGGAATGTACCGGCCGGACGACCAAGCGACCTGAACCGCGCGCTAAATCCTGCCCGGCGGCGAGGTTGCCAGTGCCGGCATCTTCCCCCAGCCAGCCGTCCGCCCTACTATAATGTTCTAGCCCCACACAGCTCCCCTACCGGCCCGCTAATGACCGACCTGCGCGCACAACTCCAGGCAGGCTTGAGCGCCAGCTACACCCTCGAGCGCGAGCTCGGGCGCGGGGGCATGGCCACGGTCTTCCTGGCGCAGGACCTCAAGCACGACCGCCCGGTCGCGCTCAAGGTGCTGCACCCCGAGCTCGCCGCCTCGCTCGGGCCCGACCGGTTCCAGCGCGAGATCCGGTTCGCCGCCCGGCTGCAGCATCCCCACATCCTCACGGTGCTCGACTCCGGCGAGGCCGGCGGCCGGCTCTGGTTCACGATGCCGTTCGTCGAGGGCGAATCGCTGCGCGACCGGCTCCGGCGCGAGCGCCAGCTTCCGCTCGAGGACGCGCTCCAGATCGCGCGGGAGGCGGCCCGCGCGCTCGACTACGCCCACCAGCACGGCATCGTCCACCGCGACATCAAGCCCGAGAACATCCTGCTCACCCGGGACGGCTCGACGCTGGTCGCCGATTTCGGGATCGCGCGCGCCCTGGAGGGCGAGGACCAGCTCACCCAGACCGGCCTGGTGATCGGGACGCCGGCCTACATGAGCCCGGAGCAGGCGAGCGGGGACAAGGGGATCGACGCCCGGACCGACGTCTACTCCCTCGGTGCCGTGCTGTACGAGATGCTGGCCGGCGAAGCGCCCTACACCGGCCCGACGGCGCAGGCCGTGATCGCCAAGCGGCTGATGGATCCGGTGCCGAGCGTGCGGCGGGTGCGGCCGAACGTGCCGGAGGGCGTGAACCAGGCCATCCAGCGCGCCCTGGCGCCGGTGGTCGCGGACCGCTTCGGCTCGGCCGGCGACTTCGCGCGGGCGCTGCAATCGGCAGGCACCCCGGTCACGACGCCGACCGCAGTCACCCCCATCGCTCCATCACCGGCGCCGCCCGCCGCTGTGGGCGCGAGCACGCGCGGACGCCGCGGGCCACCGGTCCTCGCGGTCACCCTGCTGATGGGATTCCTGCTCGGGCTCGGCGTGCTGTTCGCGTGGCGGCGGTCGCATCCCGGCGCAGCCGAGGACGGCAGCTCGAAGGTGCTGGCGGTGCTGCCGTTCGAGAACGTGGGCGACTCGGCCAACGCCTACCTGGCCGACGGTATCACCAACGAGCTGCGCGGCAAGCTGAGCGAGCTGCAGCACCTCCAGGTCATCGCCAGCGGCAGCTCGAACCAGTACCGCCGCACCAGCAAGCCGCCCCAGGACATCGCCCGCGAGCTCGGGGCCGACTATCTGCTCACGGCCACGGTCCAGTGGGAGAAGCTGCCGGACGGCGGCAGCCGCGTGCGGGTGAGCCCCGAGCTGGTAGACGTGACCCCGGGCCACGCACCCCGCACCAAGTGGCAGCAGCCGTTCGACGCGGCGATCACCGACGTGTTCCAGGTCCAGGCCGACATCGCAGGCCAGGTGGCGTCGGCGCTCAACGTGGCGCTGGGCGCGGGGCAGAAGCAGACCCTGACCGAGCGGCCGACCGAGAACCTGGCGGCGTACGACGCGTTCCTCAAAGGCGAGGCCACCCAGGGGCTCGTGATCGGCGATCCGCCGAGCTTGAGGAGCGCGATCACCTACTACGGGCAGGCCGTCGCGCTCGACTCCACTTTCGGGCTCGCCTGGGCCCAGCTCGCCCGGGCCAACGCGAGCTACTACTTCAACGTCACGCCGAACCCGGCCAGCGCCGACGCGGCCAGGCGCGCCGCCGAGCGGGCCATGGCTCTGGCGCCGGAGCGGCCCGAGTCGCAACTGGCGATCGGCACCTACTACGGCCAGGTGCGCGGCGACAACGCCAAGGGCCTCGCCGCGTACGAGGCAGGGCTGCGGGTCGCGCCGGACAACACCGACCTGCTCACCTCTGCCGCCCTCTCCGAGCAGTCGCTGGGGCGGTGGGAGACCAGCGCGAAGCACCTGGAACGGGCTTGGGCGCTCGACCCTCGCTCCGCGACGACCGCCCGGCGCCTCGGGCAGAACCTGCTCCGGCTCAAGCGCTACGCCGAGGCGGAGGCTGTCGCCGATCGAGGCCTGGCCGTCGCGCCGGACAATCTCGATCTGATCGAGAACAAGGCCATGATCCACCTGGCCCGGGGAGACCTGCCCGGCGCCCGGGCCGTGATCCACTCGGCCCCGGCCAGCGTGGAGCCCACCACGCTCGTCTCCTTCATCGGCAACTACTGGGATCTTTCGTGGCTCCTCGACGACGCCCAGCAGCAGCTCCTGCTGCGGCTCGGGCCTGCGCTGTACGACGGCGACCGGGGGACCTGGGGCATCGTGCGGGCCTCCACCTGGTACCTGCGCGGCGACCGGGCGATGGCGCGCGTCTACGCCGACTCGGCGCGGCTGGGCTTCGAGGAGACCCTGAAGGCGACCCCGGACGACGGGCAGCGCCGGGCCTTCCTCGGGCTCTCGCTCGCCTACCTCGGCCGGAGCGCGGAAGCCATCAAGGAAGGCGAACGCGCCGTAGCGCTCGTGCCGATCGCGCAGGATGGCTACCTCGGGCCCTACGCCCAGCACCAGCTCGCCCGGATCTACGCCGTGGCGGGCGAGCCGGACAAGGCGGTCGATCAGCTGGAGGTCCTGCTCAAGACCCCGTACTTCCTGTCGCCCGAATGGCTCCGGATCGATCCCAACTTCAACTCGCTGCACGGCAACCCCCGGTTCGAGCGACTTGCCCGGGGACCCTCCTAGGCATCGGTCCTGGATCACGGAACGGCCGCGCCGGTACCAGCTACTGTGGTCATCGTGACTGGTCGGTTTCCCTTGTGCCCGCACGGACGGATTGTCGCGCGACGCGACCCAGGAGGCTTCGGATGCTACGGTTCATCAGGTGTTCGGTCGTCCTCTCCCTGCTCGCCTGCCTCGTCACCTGGTCTCCCACCGCGCTTGCCGCCCAGACCTCGACGGTCCGGTGCGAGTCGCGCGGCCAGGGGATCGTGCAGTGCCCGATCTCGCCCAACGCCCAGGTGACGCTGCTCCGCACGCTGAGCCAGGAGGCCTGCCGCCAGGGGCACAACTGGGATGTGGCCGCCAACTTCGTCTGGGTGAGCGGCGGCTGCCGCGCGGACTTCACCGTCACTCCCGCCGGGTACGGCCAGGGCCAGGGCAACGCGCCCGCCAACCCGAACCAGCTCCGGGCCTGCCGGAGCGAGGCGGACCGGCGGATGCCGGCGTATTCGTACGATCAGATCCAGGTCGAGGGCGATTCCCGCCAGGGCAGCGTGGCCTACGTGCGGTGGCAGGCCGGGACGATGAGCGGGCTCTGCGCCGTCGCCGCGAACGGCCGCATCCTCCAGTTCACCACCAACGCGGCGGGCGGCGGCGGAGGCGGCGTGAGCCCGGCCGTGACGACCAAGGTCGTCTGCGAGTCCCAGCGGACCGAGCGGAAGGAGTGCCCGGTCCCGGCACGCGCGAGAGTGCGGCTCCTTCGGCAGCTCAGCCAGAACCCCTGCCGGCTCAACGACACCTACGGCCAGACCCCCGAGTACATCTGGGTCGCCGAGGGGTGCCGGGCGGAGTTCGAGGTGGCGACCGGCGGCGGTGCGACCAATCCCAGCACCAGCCGGGTGGTCTGCGCCTCGGCCATCAACACCCGGCGGCAGTGCGCGATTCCCGCGGGCGCGCAGGCGCAACTGGTCCGGCAGATCAGCGACGTCGCCTGCCGGAGCGGCCAGAACTGGGGCGTCGGTCCCGACTTCATCTGGGTGGCGCGGGGCTGCAGCGGCGAGTTCGCGGTCACAGGGGGAAGCGGGTGGCAGGGCGGCAACGTGGGCGCCACCACGAAACGGATCG
>DASSYY010000138.1:0-3457 GCA_035703025.1 Gemmatimonadales bacterium
CGGGTCGCCTCGAGCAGCCGCCGCTCGGTGAAGCCGCCGAAGCCGAGCAGCAGCCCGTGCCGCGCCCTGGCCGGGTCGGCATAGCAGGTGGAAAGCGCGGTCTCGGTGAGCCCGCGGTCGGCCATGCGCCGCACCACCTCCCGGTCGTCGAGTCCGTCCGCCAGCAGCACCGCCACGTGGAGCCCGGCGTCGGCGTTGTGCACGGTGAGCCGGTCGCCGCCGTGGCGCGCGAGGCCGGCGAGCAACGCGGCCCGGCGCCGGGCATACACCCCGCGCATCCGGCGCAGGTGCCGCGCGAAATGTCCCTCCCGCAGGAACTCGGCGAGCACCAGCTGGTAGAGCGTGGGCGAGAGCAGGTCGAGCGTGGTGCGCGTCTCCAGGAACCGCGGCCACAGCGCCGGCGGCACCACCAGGTAGCCCACGCGCAGGGCGGGGAACATCACCTTGCTGAAGGTGCCGACATAGACCACGCGCTCGTTGGGGTCCATGCCCTGGAGCGAGCCCAGCGGGCGGCTCACGTAGCGGTACTCGCTGTCGTAATCGTCCTCGATGATCCACCCCTCCCGGCGCGCGGCCCAGTCGAGCAGGGCGAACCGCCGCGCCGCGGTCAGGGACATCCCCAGCGGATACTGGTGCGACGGAGTGACGTAGACCGCGCGCACCCGCCGCCCCGCTCCCCGCAGCGCGTCGAGGCGCAGGCCCTCCTCGTCCACCGGCACCGGCACCACCTCCGCGCCGTTGGCGCCGAGCGCCTTCCGGGCCAACGGGTACCCCGGCTCCTCCATCGCCACCCGGTCCCCTCGGTCGAGCAGCGCGGCGGCGGTGATCCGGAGCGCGGCCTGCGAGCCCGAAACCACCAGCACCTGGTCGGCCTCGCAGCGGACCCCGCGCGCGGTGCGGAGGTGGTCGGCGATGGCCATCCGGAGCGCCGTCGTCCCAGCCGGATCGCTGTACGCCATCTGGGCGTGGGACAGCCCGTGCGCGTGCCGGGCCACCATCCGGGCCCACGCGGCGTGGGGGAACTGGTCGAGGGCGGGCAGGCTCATGCGGAACGGGCCCAGGCCGCCATAGTCCCGGGCGCGCGGCGCCGCTCGGCGCGGCGGACGCGCGGGGCGGGAGCGGACGGTGTCCGGCGGGGCGGGGGAGCGGAGCAGGTCGTCGGGCACCGCGTCGCTCACGAAGGTCCCCGAGCCCGCACGGCCCACCAGGTAGCCCTCGTGGAGCAGCTGGTCGTAGGCCGCGAGTACCGGGAGTCGGGACACGCCGAGGTCCCCGGCCAGCGCGCGGGTGGAGGGCACCCGCTGGCCCGGGCCCAGCCGGCCGTCGAGGATGGCGCTGCGGACGCCCTCGTAGATTTGCCGGTGGATCGGCGGACCGGCCGTGCGATCCACGGGCAGGTGCAGAATGGTCATGGCGACAATATACGAAGTGGTGCTGGTGCCAGGACCACCCGACTCCTAGTCTGGAACATGCGTACCGCTCCGCTGGCCCTCCTCATGCTGTGCCTTGGCGCCGGCCTCCCGGTGCGCGCACCTGCCCCCGCTCCTGCGCACCCTCCCGCGGCGCCTGTCGCGCGCTCGTCTCCCCGCGACTTCGACTTCGAGTTCGGCACCTGGACGACGCGGCTCCGCGTGCTCCGTCACCCTCTCACCGGGTCGAGCGAGTGGGTCGAGTACCAGGGGACCACGGTAGTACGGAAGGTATGGGATGGCCGGGCGAACCTGGTGGAGCTCGTGGCCGAGGGCCCCGCGGGGCGCATCGAGGCCCTGAGTCTCCGGCTCTACGACCCCGCGGCTGCGAAGTGGAGCCTCAACTTCGCCAACAGCGGGAGTGGGGCCCTGAGCCCGCCGTCGGTCGGGGAATTCCGGAACGGGCGCGGCGAGTTCCTGTCGCGTGAGACGCTGGACGGGCGCCCGATCCTGGTGCGGTTCGTGATCGAGCCCGTGGCGCGCGACACGATCCGGTTCGAGCAGGCGTTCTCGGCGGATGAGGGAAGGAGCTGGGAGGTGAACTGGAGGGCGACCGACACGCGGTGACGCGACGTCACCGCGCAGCCGTCTCAGGCGCCGCCGGCGCCTGGAAGAGGTCCGTGTAGATGAACCGCCAGCGCTGCTCGAAGTACAGCATGCCGAACTGATCTACGCCCGGTGCAGGCCCGCTGCAGCGCGGCACGGACACGTCGGCCCAATCCCCGTCGAGCCGAATGACCGCCTCATCGATCATCGGCGAAGCACTCGATGGGCACGCCCGCGGGGCAGCAACCGCCGCCGGTGAGCCGCGGCCGCGGGTGCGGTCCCGGGCGACCAGCTGGAGGTCCCCGGGAGCGCCGCGCCGCTCGAGAAGCTTCGGTGAGAGGACATACGCGGCCAGCGCGTCCCAGTTCCGGCTCGCAAGGTTGAGATAGAAGGCCCGGAGCACGGGACGGATCTGAGCGCGGGCGGAGTCCGGCGCGATGGCGGTGCTCTGGGCGGTCGCGGGCGGCGCCGCCATCAGCAACAGGCCGAGCGCCAGTGTGAGTCGTGGAGCCTGCATTGCACCTCCCGAGGAGAATCTAAGCGACCACCCGCCTGCCCGGACCGTCCGACGGTGGAGCCTACCACTCCCGGATCGAGCCGAGCAGCGGCCGCAGGCGTCCCGGGTCCGTGAGGATGTTGATCTCGACGATTCTCCCACGTGCAACCGTGAATCCCAGGAGCGAGACCGGCTCGCCGTGCTGGTCGAACACCGCGACGCCCGCCGCGCCGTTCACCAGCACCGGCCGGACGGTGCCGGCCTCCGCGCGCGCCGAGTAGGCGACGGCGCCGCCGGCGACGTTGCGCGCGCCGCGCACGATGTGGGTCGGTCCCACTCCGCCACCGTCGCTGCGGAGCACGACGTCGGGGTCGAGCACCTGGAGCAGCGCGTCGAAGTCGCCCCCGCGCGCGGCGGCCAGAAAAGCGTCCACCAGCTCCCGCTGGCGCCGCCGGTCGAGCTCCAGCTCATCGGTGGCCGCGCCGCGCACCCGGCGCCGGGCCCGGCTCGCGAGCTGCCGCGCCGCGGCCGGGCTCCGCCCCACGATCGGCGCGATCTCGTCGAACGGCACCCCGAACGTGTCGTGCAGCACGAACGCCAGCCGCTCGGCCGGGTCGAGCGTCTCCAGGACGACCAGGAGTGCCAGCCCGACGGAGTCGGCCAGCAACAGCTCCTGCTCCGGGCTGCTCTGGCCCTCCGGCGTCACGATGGGGTCGGGCAGGTGGGTCTCGAGCGACTGCTCACGCCGTCCCGCCCGAGCCCGCAACAGATTGAGACACACCCGCGATACCACCGTCGTGAGCCACCCGCCCATGTTTTGGATGCCGCCCGCGTCGGCCCGGCTCACCCGGAGCCACGACTCCTGCACCGCGTCCTCGGCCTCGCTCAGCGAGCCGAGCATCCGGTCGGCCACCGCCCGGAGCCTGGGGCGGTGCTCCTCGAACTG
>DASSYY010000160.1:0-9390 GCA_035703025.1 Gemmatimonadales bacterium
TCCCCGCGACGCTCAAGACCGTGACCGCCGCCGCCGAGGGCGCGACCTTCGCACCCGACACCGACTTCCGGGTCTCGATCACCAACGCGCCGGGCGCTGAGACCTATCCCATCGCCTCGTTCACCTGGCTCCTGATTCACACCGGTGATCGCCGGTCGCCCAAGGATGCGGCGATTCGCGGCTTCCTCGCCTGGATGCTGGAGCCCACGGCGCAGCGCATGGCCGCGGACCTCCACTACGCTCCGCTGCCGGTCAGGCTCATCGAATTGGTGAAGGAACGGTTCAAGGCCTCGTGACGGATCCGTTACACATCCGTGACGAGCCACCCGGGGGCGCGGGGTAGACTCCCCGCATGACCGCCCTCACCGAGCGCGAGCTCACGCCGGAGGCTCCGGCCGCCGCTCCCCCGTCGCTCGAGCGGAGCGCGTACAGCGACCAGCTCTTCAAGGGGCTGCTCACGGTCGCCGCCGCCGCCATCCCCATCCTCCTCGGCTTCCTGGTCTACGAGCTCTGGGGCGGGGCCCGGCTGGCCATGGGCAAGTTCGGCTTCGACTTCGTCACGTCCAGCACCTGGGATCCGGTCGCCGAGCAGTTCGGGGCGTTCCCGCTCATGTTCGGTACCCTGGTCTCCTCGATCATCGCGCTGGTAATCGCGGTGCCGCTCTCGCTCGGCGTCGCCATCTACCTGACCGAGTTCGCTCCCAAGGCGGTCCGGCAGCCGGTCGCCTTCCTGATCAGCCTGCTCGCGGCCATTCCGAGCGTGGTCTACGGGCTGTGGGGCATCTTCGTCCTCATCCCGCTCCTCCGGAAGAGCGTCTTCCCGGTGCTGCGCGACGCCTTCGGGTTCCTGCCGCTGTTCCAGGGCGCGATCTACGGCCCATCGATGCTCGCCGCCGGGATCATCCTCGCGATCATGGTCATGCCGTACGTGATGTCGGTTTCCCGCGAGGTGCTGATGGCGGTCCCGAACACCCAGCGCGAGGCGTCGCTCGCGCTGGGCGCCACCCGCTGGGAGGCGGTGATCACGACCGTGGTGCCCTACGCGCGCTCCGGCATCATCGGCGCGGTCATCCTGGGCCTTGGCCGGGCACTCGGCGAGACGATGGCGGTCACGATGCTCATCGGCAACCGGCACGAGGTGGCGGCCTCGCTGTTCGCGCCCGGCTACACCATGGCGGCGGCGATCGCCAACGAGTTCTCCGAAGCCGTGGGCGACATGCACCTCTCGGCGCTCGCCTACGTCGCCTTCCTCCTCTTCGTGGTGACCGTGATCGTGAACGCCGGCGCCCGGCTCCTCATCTGGCGGGTGGCGCGCGGGTCGGGCGCCGGGAGCAGGGCGCTGTGACCGGGGAGCGCCGCGACGCATGAACCGCCGCACGCTTCGCCGCGCCTACAGCAGCCTGATGGTCGGGCTCATGATCGTCGCCGTCGTCGCGGCGCTGCTCCCGCTGTTCTTCATTCTCGGGAACCTGGTGCTCAAGGGCGCCGGCAGCCTGTCGGCCGCCTTCTTCACCCAGACGCCGGCCCCGGCGGGCGAGACCGGCGGCGGCGTGGTGCACGCCATCGTTGGGACGCTGCTGATCGTGGGGATGGCGAGCCTCATCGGCCTGCCGATCGGCATCGCGGCCGGGATCTACTGCGCCGAGTACCCCACCAGCCGTCTCACCTGGACCACCCGGTTCGTGGCGGACGTGCTCAACGGCACGCCCTCGATCGTGGTGGGCGTCTTCGCCTGGGCCTGGATCGTCGCGACCCAGAAGCACTTCTCCGCGCTCGCCGGGAGCGCCGCGCTGGCCATGCTGATGATCCCGATGGTGCTCCGCACCACCGAGGAGATGATCAAGCTGGTGCCCAACTCGCTCCGCGAGGCGGCCCTCGCGCTGGGCTATCCGCGCTGGCGGACCAGCCTCGGTGTCGTGGTCCGGAGCACGCTTCCGGGCATCGTCACCGGGAGCCTGCTGGCCGTGGCTCGCATCGCGGGCGAGACGGCGCCCCTGCTCTTCACCGCGCTCGGCAGCCAGTACCTGAGCTACAATCTCAACCAGCCGATGGCCGCGCTGCCGCTGACGGTGTTCACCTACGCCACGGGGCCGTATGAGGAGTGGCATCAGTACGCCTGGGCCTCGGCGCTGGTCCTCATTCTGGTGGTGTTCCTCCTGAGCCTCGGAGCGCGGCTCGCCATCCGGCGGAGGTTCGATTTCAATGGGTGAGCCCGCCCTCCGCACCGTCCTCCCATCCCCGCGGCCTTCGGCCCCGGCGCCGGACGCGCCGGCGCGGGTCCGCGTGGAGACCGACAAGCTCACCGCCATGTACGGCAAGTTCACGGCGGTGAAGGGCGTCTCGCTCGCGTTCCCGGCCAACCGGGTCCACGCGCTGATCGGACCGTCGGGCTGCGGGAAGTCCACGTTTCTCCGCACCCTCAACCGGATGCACGAGCTGTCCGAGCACGGCTGGATCACCGGCCGGGTGCTGCTCGACGGGCAGGACATCTACGCCCCGCGCGTCAACGCCATGCAGCTCCGCCGCCGGATCGGCATGGTGTTCCAGCGTCCCACTCCCTTCCCGACGATGTCGATCTACGACAACGTGGCGGCGGGACTCCGGGTCCACGGCCGGCTGCCGCGGCGCGAGCTCGACGAGATCGTCGAGCGCTCGCTGCAGCAGGCGGCCCTGTGGGACGAGGTGAAGGACCGCCTGCGGACGAGCGCGATGGCGCTCTCGGGGGGCCAGCAGCAGCGGCTCTGCATCGCACGGACCATCGCGCCGTCCCCGGACGTGTTCCTGCTGGACGAGCCGACCGCCTCGCTCGACCCGCAGGGCACGCAGCGGATCGAGGAGCTGCTCTTCGAGCTCAAGCGGCAGTTCACGATCATCATCGTGACGCACAACATGCAGCAGGCTGCCCGGGTGTCGGATACCACCGCGTTCTTCTACCTGGGCACGATGGTCGAGTCGGGGGCCACCAGGCAGATCTTCACCGCGCCGCGCAACGAGCAGACCGAGGCGTACATCACCGGGAGGTTCGGATGACCACCACCGCCGCTCCGCGCGCCCAGCCGGGCTTCATCCCGACGCCGCGCGCCACCCTCGCTCCCCGGCCGCCGGCGGCCAGGGCGGGCCAGCGGGGCGCGCCCGCCGTCGACGTGCGCGACTTCGGCTTCGCGTACGGCTCCCGGCAGGTGCTGCGGAACCTGAGCTTCGGCATCGAGCGCAAGGCGGTGACGGCCATCATCGGGCCATCGGGGTGCGGCAAGTCCACCTTCCTGCGGTCGATCAACCGGCTGAACGACCTCATCCCCGGCGTCCGCCACCAGGGCGACATTCTGGTGGAGGGCACCTCGGTCTTCTCTCCCGGCACCGACCTCGTGGCGCTGCGGCAGCGCGTGGGAATGGTGTTCCAGCGGCCGAATCCCTTCCCCAAGTCGATCTTCGACAACGTCGCGTACGGCCCGGCGCTCAACCGGCTGGTGTCCAGGCGCGACCTGCCCGACCTGGTGGAGCGCTGCCTCCGGCAGGCGGCGCTCTGGGACGAGGTGAAGGACCGGCTGGAGGAGTCGGGGACGGGGCTTTCGGGCGGGCAGCAGCAGCGGCTCTGCATCGCGCGGGCGCTCGGCAACCAGCCCGAGGTCCTGCTGATGGACGAGCCCTGTTCCGCGCTCGATCCGATCGCGACGCAGCGGGTGGAGGAGCTCATCTTCGAGCTCAAGAAGGACTACACCATCGTCATCGTCACGCACAACATGCAGCAGGCGGCGCGCGTGTCGGACTTCACGGGATTCTTCGACCGGGGCGAGCTCGTCGAGTTCGACGAGACCGAGCGGATCTTCACGACCCCTCGGCACGAGCGCACGGAAGCTTACATTACAGGGAGATTCGGATGAGCTTCGACGCCCATCGCCATTTCCACGACGAGCTGAACCACGTCAAGGTCCGGCTGCTCACGATGTCGGGCGAGGCCGAAGCCGCGCTCGGGCTGGCCGTGGAGGCGCTGCTCGAGCGCGACGGGGAGAAGGCGCGCCGAGTGATCGCCGGCGACCGGGTCATCGACAGCATGGAGGTCGAGATCGAGGAGCAGTGCATCAACCTCCTCGCCCTCCAGCAGCCGATGGCGCGCGATCTCCGGATGCTCACTTCGGCGCTCAAGATCGCCAATGACCTCGAGCGGGTCGGCGACCACGCCGTCAACATCGCCCAGAGCACCGAGCGGCTGACCCAGGCCCGGCCCATCACGCCCGAGCCCGAGATCGTCGAGATGGCCCGGCTGGCACGCGACATGCTGTCCGACGCGCTCGAGGCGTTCATCCGCGGCGACGCCAAGGCCGGCCGCGAGGTCTGCCTCCGGGACGACAAGGTGGACGCGCTCCACCGTTCCGTGTTCCGCATCCTCCTCACCCACATGATGGAGGACCCCCACATGATCGGCGCCGGCATGGAGCTCTTCCTGGTGAGCCGCAATCTCGAGCGCGTGGCCGATCTGGCCACCAACATCGGCGAGGATGTGGTCTTCCTCGTCGAGGGCAAGTCGATCAAGCATCACGCCGAGGACCGTGGCGAGGCGCCAGCCTCCGGCGCCTTCCCGGCGGCCTCGAGCACGTGAGCGCGCGGCCGGCGTCCAAGCCCGGCGCCCAGCCGGCCGCCCGCGACCGCATCGCGGCCATCGACGTCGGCTCCAACTCGGTCCGCCTCCTCGTGGCGGAGTACGATCCCGCCTCCGGCCTCGAAATCATCGACGAGCTCAAGGACCAGCCCCGGCTGGCGGCCGGCCTGGCCAAGACCGGCTGCCTGGACGACGCCTCCATCGAGCGCGCCATGCAGACCCTCGCCCGCATGCGCGAGGTCTGCCAGCGCCGCGGCGTGAAGCGCATCGCCGCCGTGGCGACCGCCGCCGTGCGCGAGGCCGAGAACGGCGCCTGGTTCGTGCGGCGGGTCCGCCAGGAGCTGGACATCCCGCTCCGGATCATCGACGCCGAGACCGAGGCCGCCCTCTCCTATCGCTCCGTCGCCCACCACTTCCGCATGGCCGGGGAGCGGACCCTGGTGGCCGACATCGGCGGCGGCAGCCTCGAGCTCATCGGCGCGGTGGACGGCTTGGTCGAGCTCACCGTCTCCCTGCCGCTCGGCGCGGTCCGCCTGACCGAGCTCCACCTCCCCGGCGACCGGGGCGCTCACAAGGAGATCGAGCGGCTCCGGGTGCACGTCCGGAAGCAGCTCAAGCGCGGCATCTCGGGACGGGCCTGGTCCGCGGCCACCGTGATCGGCTCGGGCGGGACCTTCACCAGCCTCGGCCGTATGGTCCAGGCGCGCCGGGGGCAGCCGGTGGGCGACAGCGTGCACGGCGTGAGCGTCGCCACCGCCGAGGTCGAGCAGCTCATCGACTGGCTCGCGAGCCGGACGCCCGAGCAGCGCCGCCAGGTGCCGGGCCTCAGCCCCGAGCGCGCCGACATCATCCTGGCCGGCCTGGCGGTCACGGCGGAGCTGCTCGACTGGGTGCGGTCGCGGTCGCTGACGGTGAGCGCCTTCGGCCTGCGCGAGGGACTGCTGCTGGAGATGGCGGGAGCCAAGGAGGTCAGCGCGCCGGATCCGCTCCGGCTGTTCCGGGAGTTCGCCGAGCGCTGCCAGAGCGACCGGCGGCACGTCGAGCAGGTCAGGACCCTCGCGCTCCTGCTGTTCGACCAGCTGGGCGACGAGCTGGGCTGCGAGCGCGAGGAGCGCATGCTGCTCGAGGCCGCGGGGCTGCTGCACGACGTCGGCCAGCTGGTGAGCTACCGCAAGCATCACAAGCACAGCTTCCAGCTGATCACCCACGCCGAGCGGCTGGGGCTGCCGCCGAGGGAGCGCGGGCTGGTGGCACTCATCAGCCGGTATCACCGGCGCACCGGCCCGCGAAAGAAGCACGCCGAGTTCGCCGCCCTGCCGCCCGACGATCAGGCGATCGTGCGCCGGCTGAGCGGACTCCTCCGGGTGGCGGACGGACTCGACCGCGGCCACACGGCGGCGGTCAACACCCTCGCGACCGATCTCACCCGCGACGCGCTCATCGTGCGCATCGCGCCCCGGCTCAAGGGCGCCGACCTCGGTCTCGAGGTCTGGGGCGCCGCCCGGAAGGCCGATGTATTGGCCAAGCTGTTGAAGCGGGAGGTGAAGATCGTGGCCAAGCCGGCCAGGGCCTAGGCCGGCCCAGCCTCACAGCGAGCTCACTCGCCGTACGGCACCCAGATGTTCTTCACCTGGGTCGCCTGCTCCAGGAACTCCTCGCCCTCGCCGTGCATCGGGTCGTCCCACGCGCGCCCCACGCCGTAGTCCACCCAGGTCCGCTTCATGTTGCCGGTCGACAGCCGCTCGACCTCGGCCGACCCCTCGCGCGTGCCCCAGTACCAGAGACCATCCACGTCGTCGTGGGCGGCGAGGACCGGGGCGAGCTCGTCGCGCGGGCCGGTGACGATGTTCACGACCCCGCCGGGCACGTCCGAGGTGTCGAGCACCTGGTAGAGATCGGTCGCCGCGAGCGGCAACAGGCCGGACGGGACCGCGATGACGGTGTTGCCCATGGCCGCGAGCGGCAGCACGGTCGAGAGGAAGCCGAGCAGCGGCCAGCCGTCGGGACAGACCACCCCCACGACCCCGATCGCCTCCGGCATGGCCAGTGTGACGTTGCGGAACGGGGTGTGGTGCACCAGCCCGTCGTACTTGTCCGCCCACGCCGCGTAGGTGAAGGTCCGGGCCACGGCAAGCGCCACCTCGCGCTCGGCGCCCTCGGCGTCGCCCGACAGCTGGACCAGCCGGTGGGCAAACTCCTCCGCCCGCGCGGCGAGATTCTCGGCCACGTAGTAGAGCACCTGCGCCCGGTTGTGCGCGGTGCTGCGACTCCACCCGGCGGCCTTGTGGGCGGCCTCGACCGCGTTCCGGATGTCCTTCCGGTTTCCGTGCCCCACCTCGCCGATCCGGCGGCCCGCCGGGTCGAGCACCGGGAGACTGTAGCCCGAGTCCGGTCGCGCTTGCTTGCCGCCGATGTAGAGCTTGGGCGTGCGGTCGAGGGCAGGAAGGGCGGTCGGGCGGTCGGCCGGGCGGGCGGGCGGTTGTTCGATTGGACGACGCGCGCCGGTGGCCGACGCTGAGCCGGCGGCCTGGTCCGGCTCCCTGACCGTCTGACCGTCCGACCGGCCGCCCGCCCGCCCGCCCGCCTCCCACCGCACGTACTCGCGAAGCCCTTCGCGGCCGCCCTCGCGGCCGAACCCGCTCTCGCGGTACCCGCCGAACCCGCTGGCCGCGTCGAACATGTTGGTGCAGTTGATCCACACCGTGCCGGCCTGGAGCTGGGGCGCGACGTCGAGCGCCAGATTGATGTTCTCGGTCCAGAGGCTGGCGGCCAGGCCGTAGCGGGTATTGTTGGCCAGTTCCACCGCTTCCGCGGGCGTCCGAAAGCTCATCAGCACGACGACGGGGCCGAAGATCTCGACCTGCGCGATCGTGGCGGCGGGCGCGACGTCGGTGAACAGCGTCGGCGGATAGTACCAGCCGTCGCGTGGGCAGTTCCACGAGGGCTGCCACCGGGTGGCGCCCTCCTCCTCCCCGCGCCGCACCAGCCCTTCGATCTTCTCGAGCTGGACCGGGGCGATGATGGCG
This sequence comes from Gemmatimonadales bacterium, assembly GCA_035703025.1. Lineage (GTDB taxonomy): Bacteria > Gemmatimonadota > Gemmatimonadetes > Gemmatimonadales > GWC2-71-9 > CAVVWJ01. The sequence continues at coordinate 7,624 of DASSYY010000160.1, forward strand.
CCCATGTCCACCGCCTTGTCGAGCGGCTCGCCCACCCGCAGCGTCTCCATCCGTGCCTTCAGCTTGGCGACCAGGCGGTCGGCGACGCCCTCCTGCACCAGGATCCGCGAGCCCGCGCAGCACACCTGACCCTGGTTGAACCAGATCGCGTCCACCACGCCCTCGACCACGCTGTCGAGGTCGGCATCGGGAAACACCAGGAAGGGCGACTTGCCCCCGAGCTCCAGTGAAAGCCGCTTGCCGCTGCCCGCGGTGGCGGTCCGGATGAGCCGGCCCACCTCGGTGGATCCGGTGAACGCGATCTTGTCGACGTCCGGATGGGCCACCAGCGCCTCGCCGGTGCGGCCGTCGCCGGTGATGATGTTGACGACGCCGGCCGGCAGCCCGATCTCCTCGCACAGCTCCGCGAACCGCAGCGCGGTAAGGGAGGTGAACTCCGCCGGCTTGAGCACGACCGTGTTCCCCATGGCGAGGGCGGGCGCGATCTTCCAGGCCAGCATCAGCAGCGGGAAGTTCCACGGAATGATCTGGCCGATGACCCCGACGGGCACCCGGCCCGGCAGCTCGCGATCCATGAGCTGGGCCCAGCCGGCGTGATGGAGGAAATGCCGCGCGACGAGCGGCACGTCGATGTCGCGCGACTCCCGGATCGGCTTGCCGTTGTCGAGCGACTCGAGCACGGCGAACATCCGGCTGTGCTTCTGTACCTGCCGCGCCAGCGCGTAGAGATGGCGAGCCCGCGCGTGCCCGCCAAGCGCCCACCATTCGGGCTGGGCCGCCCGCGCGGCGGCCACCGCGCCGGCCACGTCGGCCGCGGTCGCCTGGGTCAGCCGGGCCAGCGGCTTCCCGGTGGCCGGGTTCAGCGTCTCGAAGGTCTCGGACCCGGGCCCCGTCCACCGCCCGCCGACGAAGAGACCGAAGCGCCGCTGGTCGCCGTCCAGCCAGGCCTGCGCGGGGGCCGCCGCTTCGGGCGCGGGGCCGTAGGCCATCGTATCGAAGATCTCGGGAATGGACGCCATGGAGGCCTGCTTACCCTGTCGGATGCCGGTGGGCCGCCGAATACCGCCCGGTAACGAAGTGCTCGAGTTGCCGCTCGATGTCGGTGAGCAGGCTGCTCGCCCCGAAGCGGAAGAGGTCGGGCCTGAGCCAGCGGTCGCCCAGCTCTTCCTTGATGAGCACCAGCCAGTCCAGCGCATCCTTTGCCGTGCGGATCCCGCCGGCCGGCTTGAGCCCCACCATGTGCCCGGTGCGCTCACGGAAATCGCGAATGGCACGCGCCATCACCAGGCCCACGGGCAGCGTCGCGTTGACGCTCTCCTTCCCGGTGGACGTCTTGATGAAATCCGCCCCGGCCATCATGCACACGACGCTGGCGCGCGCTACGTTGCGCAGCGTGCCCAGCTCGCCGGTGGCGAGAATGGTCTTGATGTGGGCGTCGCCGCAGGCCTCGCGCATGGCGCGCACTTCCTCGTAGAGGCCGGGCCAGTTCTCGGTGAGCACATGGGACCGGGTGATCACGATATCGATCTCCTCGGCGCCGGCGGCGACCGAGGCCCGGATCTCATCGAGCCGCTGTTCCAGCGGAGAGAGCCCCGCCGGGAAACCGGTCGAGACCGCGGCCACGGGAATCCCCGAGCCCTCCAGGGCCTCGACCGCGGTCGCGACGAACCGGTGGTAGACGCAGACGGCGCCGACCCGGATCGGGAGTTTGCTCGCGCCCATCGCCTCGAGCAGGTCCGCCCGGACCGGCCGGCGCGCCTTGGCGCA